>NZ_JAEMGT010000055.1:0-12902 GCF_017655185.1 Rahnella sp. ChDrAdgB13
CACGCCTTTGCCATCGGGCAGAATTTCAGCGATGGCATACGGATTCAAACCGGATTCGACCCGCGCCACATCGAGTGCCGTCGACGGGTGAACGCTGGCGGCGCACTGCATGGCCGCCGCCAGAAATACGGTGGTGGAAAGCATGATGGCCTCGGAACGGTGAACCGGGCAACGCGTACCGCCATCAGACGGCACAGGGCCGGAAAAAGGGAGAAGGGCGGTTAAACGGGCTGAGTATCCTGTGTCGCATCGCCGTCATCCCTGGGCTCAAGGAGCACTAACTTGCCGGAAACGGCAATGCCGGGTGTCAGTACCACGTTCAGGCCGGGTTTACCGTGATGGGCAAAAGCCACGCCGACTTTCGTCCACCAGGTATTTTTTTCACCCTGTGGGTCGGGCTGACTTTCCTGGGTGACAAATACGTGATAAATGGGTCTTCGCATGAGGCCTCCTCTAATAAAAACAACGATGAGTTAAATAAATGTCACATCCCAATTCTGCATTCCGGTTTCAACGGGTCAGAGAGAACATTCAGCGGCACCCTGAATTGTGGTTTCGTGACAGCCCGAACCTTATTTTTAAAGAGCAATGCTCGTCCCGAACGAATAAACGTCCATAAGATCAGTTATTGAATTACGACGCATTTAGAATGCAATATTAAAAAATTCTTCGATATAATAAATTCAAAAAACAACAAAGAGAGTTAATAAAATTAAAGATGGATTTATCTGGCGGGATTAAACCATCTGTTGATGGAGGTAATAAAATAAATCAACGGATTCTTGACTGATAGGGGAATATAAAAACGCGCGGGGAAGAGAAACTCCCCCGCGCGTAACCGGCATAATGATTAGCGTCTGCGACGTTCAAGAATGGACTGGCAATCCGTACATGTCGTCACCCCGGGCAGTGTCTGCCGCCTTTTCTCTGGAATAGGTTTCCCACAGAATTGACAGTGAAGTAATGAAGGCGTTACAGCGGGTTTGAAACGGCTTTGTTCAATCATATCTTCCAGCCGCTGTTCATTAAACTCCTGATCGCGGTCGATCTCATCCGGCATGAGACGTCTCCCTATCAGATGCTTCACGTTCGAAAAGCTTGATACGGTTCCAAACGACAGTGAGCGAGGGGTTATCGGGCTGGGCGGACAATTTCTCAGTGACCTGTATCATCGCCTCCAGTGCCTCGGTTGATTCTAGATTAGCTACCCTGCATTTTTGCCATTGCACCCAGATCCGGGCATCGGTCCATTCATCCGGGATGGGTGTCCGGCCATGAGGGATGGTGATATCCAGCAACCTACGACGCAGGCTGACCTCATTGGATGTGAGACCAAAATAGTGAGTTAGCAACGCAATCGACCCACCCAGCTGAATGGCGTGGTTGATACGGTGTTGCTGCAGAACCTCCTCACGGGACTTCGCCAGAAGCAGGCGTAATGCGTCGTGATGAACCGTCACAGCCAAAAATGGCGCAGACTCACGACTAATGATAAACAGCTCGTCTAGTGACAATTGGTTGAGGGCATTCATTTCGTCGAAAGTGAATCCGAGTAATTCACAGCGACGGATGTTGCCATCCTTCAATGCGTGCAGAGCATCGGTTAATACGGCGTAATTCAGTGATGGGATAGTCATGGTGTTTTCTCCCTTCAGCCTATTGAGCGGCGGACTAATTTAATATTGATCCATTCGTCAATTTCCGATTCGAGCCAGGCCACACTGGCCGGGCCAATCTTTATTGAACGGGGAAAGGTACCGTCCTTCATATACAGATAGATTTGAGAACGCTTCAGGCCTGTTTTTACTTCAACCTGTTTAAGTCGTAATAACTGATGAGATGTCATAACTTCCTCCAGTACAAAAATAAAAAAAATTCTGGAGGCTACAAAAAAGCACGAGGAAAGCTGGAAGGTAAAGCTGATGAACCCGTATTAAGGATTTGATGATCCGTAATTCGGGTTTTTAGGTCAGATCATGAAATATCATTTTTGTTTGGAAGCAGGTGTATAAAGGGGAGATCCGCGTTCCAGTGCGGTTTTAAGTGTATCTCCGCTCAGTCTATCGGTTATGCCATCGGCTGATGCCCATTGTTCAAAGATTGAGAGGAGTTTATATGGTTGTTTTACTAAAGGACTAATAGTCTCATTATGCCTACAGGCAAGCCAGAGCAAGCGAGATAGTGGTGTTGATATCCGTGTAGAAGATGATGGCGGTATTTTATTTTTAACAATGAGATTAAGTAATTTATTGAACTCCTCATTACGGATAACAAAAAAAGCATCTTTTGGTAAAATATAAATAGGGAAAATTTTTTTCGAACTTTGTTCATCCACGTCTACATAAGGATCATGTTCAGAAAATATTGGTGTAATATCTTTTGGAAGTCGTTCTATTTGTTGCTTAATTCTGTCGTGCAATGTTATCTTTTCAAAAATTTGGAATATATCTCCTTTATAACAAACTGAAATGCCATAGTTATTATCATGTGCCCCCTTTATGGGTAAGGGTAATTTGAGGGACTGTGCAAGCAATTTCTGAATAATAACATATTCATAGCCAAGTAAGGGAGTGTCAATAACTCGCTCCTTAGATCTGATATATTCATGTTCAGTGCTAACTTTAAAGCGCTCATTATTTATAAAGCTTACGCTATCCAAATTGCAAAGACGATGAATGAGTGAGCCAGTTAGGGGAGTTAGTTTTACTTTGTAATTAGTGGTTTTTACCTTGCGGAGTATAACCGGTGATTGGAAATATATGGATATAAAAACATTCCCATAAAGAACGTTACGTAAAATATCACTACAACTGATTTTCATATCGAAATGATCAGAAGCTATTTCTACAGCCTCTTGAATAGTCACCCATTCTTGCGTCTTTTGCATGAATCTTACCGGGTTGTTATTTTCTGGCATTATATTTCTCCTTTCATCTAACCACGACTCTTGGGCAGCAAGCCACATTGAATAAACCAGGGAAGGATAGATGTGTGTAGAGGAATAATTACCCTTGAAATATTATGCAAATCATTAAGAACAGATAAATCATGAGCCTTTTAAACTGAGTGAGGTATTTGTAAATTGGATGGTTTATTATTGATATTCTTTTGAACTGTTATTGTTGGGACAAACTCCACACAAGAAATTGAAAAAATAATCATGGCTTCTGAAAAGGCAATAAAAAATAATTAATGGATGATATAGTACATAATCAGTTTCTATGGACACTGGATACTATGAATTTCGTAATTTATCCATGATTACACCATCAATCAGAGATAAACATTCCTTATATCCTTTTACATTTAATTTGCTATAAATATTTTTTAAATGCGTTTTTACAGTATTAGTCGATACGAATAATTTTTTTGGCAGCGAAGATAACTTTTCACCACGAAATAATTCGTATAAAATTTGTATTTCCTTAGGTGTCAATCCGAACTCATTGTTTAATATCAGGTATCCAAAAAAACGGGTTTTGTCAGTTTTATATTTAGATAAACTTTCTTTTTCTAATAGAGCTGAAATGTATCTTGATATTAAATCAATGACTAGGTTACAGTGTGATATATCTTCTTCAAATTTTATATATATGGAAATTGCACCTACGATGTCATCATTTACAATAATTGGCGTTCCAATTTCAGTCCATTGTTTTAAAAAATTGATTTGATGTTGGTCAGGTCTGGATATATTTATATTTTTACTTATTAGTGAGCGAGCAAGAGCGTTTTCTCCTATTGAATCGATAGTCATTTTAGTGCCTAATTTGAAGCCGCATTCAAAAAAATGTTGCATGATAGGGGTGTCACTAATTATATTAATTATTGCTCCTGTCTCGTCACTTAAAATAATGAATTTATCTTCTACCAAAATGTTGTCAAGAACATGAATTAAGAATGATTTCGTACTTTGAATTAGATGATTGTTTCTTTTAAGAGTGTTCTGAGTTTCCATATCCGAAAGCTGCAGCTTGGGCCTGTCATCAGAAACTTCTAGAGATGAATAACCATTCTTTAACTGTATGTAATTCATTATATACCTAACATTGTTCAATATATTTCCTTTACATTAATACCATTAAGCCTTTAAAAGCAAGGGTGAAAAAAAATGTCAACTTAAATGCAATAAATTCAATAAGTTACAATAAATATTTCTATATGCTAATAAATTATATAAGGGTCACAAATAATTATTATGGAGGATGAAAGTACTTTTCCCGAGAGAATGAATTTTCAATGTCCGCATTCATATAGATCCTCAAAGCTCTTTACCACCAACACCATCTTTGGCCCAGGCTTCTATTCTATTATCGATAAGTTCATCATTACTTCCTAACTCTAGGTTTTGAAATTCAGAGCTTTCAGGTAGTTTTAATGATATTGTGTGCTTGGATGAAAACTCAGCAGTTCCTGACGAAATATTGCAATCCAAAACATGTCCGCAAATCATTTTATCATTACTTATATAATGAATGTGCAATCCTCCTGCTCCTGCATTAATGCATTTGCAAAATTCAGGAAGCCAGAAAGCCAGTAGTGTACCTGATGTTGAATAATGGCGGCTATTAACTGATCGATTAACAATGTCAGCTGTGATTACAGGGTATGGTCTTGAAAACTTAGGAAATGAAGAAGTTTTCACAAAATCGAAATTACCTTTAATTTTAACTAAATTGATGATATTTGTTGAATTGAAATTATCTTTAATTTTATTGCGCAGTTCCTTAATGCCCATTGCATTATTTATCTGTAAGTTACCATCTAGTGTAAAGTGTGATATAAAACTAATAGCTACATGTTCATCAATAAAATCAAGTGTCGGGGATATTATTTCCCCATCCAAGATCATTATATTATGCTGCATTCCTGCCGTAGCGCCAAATCCAAAATCACCGTAATTCAATAAGTCTTTGACTTTGAAATTGGTTTCTAACAAACCGCTGCACAATGTTTGGCTTGTGGATATTTGAGTGTAACTATCAATTTCATTTGAATTAAGCATGTTGCCTCCAATTTTCTTATGAGTTAGCTAAAGAAGAAATTATTTTATCAAGTTGTTCTTTTACTCCATCTAGATTACTTTTATGAAAATCATCATTATCAGGAAGTTGAATGTTTAACGTGTTTTTATATTGATATTCGACTGTGATGCCAGAAAAACAAAAATCAACAATATGTCCTCCAAGCTTATGTTCACTATCAAAGAAATGAAAATGTAAACTAGGGCCACATAAATCTACTAGTGGTAAAGGTGTATAAAATCCGATCATGCTCCCTTCTATATTATTAATTGTATTAATTATCTTGTTACCAGAGATTACATCAATTGTTGGATAAGGTTTCACCTGTTTTGGATAAGACATTAATTTCACCCATTTATAAGTTGCCTTTACTCTAATTGCATATATGTAATTTAAAGAAGGTAGTTTTCCCATCAAGATTTTTTTAAAAGTTGGATAAGTAATTTCTTCATCAATAGTGAATTTTCTGTCAGCAATATATTTCGTTACAGTCATCTTTGGAGTTTTAAAATGTGGTTCAGGAGTTTGAATGTCGCCGTCAGAATTTGCGTGATAAAAAATACCATTAGAAAGAGTTAGCTCGCCCTCTAAGCTTTCTATTGCACCAATTCCAAAATCGCCATACTTTTTAATTTGTGCTAAATCTAAAACACCATCCAGCAGGCCAACAAAAGTTGCTCCATAGATGGATAATTGAAATACTTCTCTATTCATTGTTATCTCCATTCATTGAAATAAATCTAATCTTTATTATTAAAAAAAGAAAAAGAGAAATGAGGAAGTAAAAAATGTAATTAAAGAAAAGTGAGCTTGCCGTCAGTAATATGGTGGCGGAGCCTACAGACGATATTACCGAAACTATGACTCCTGTTAGCGTACCGAAAATTGAACTTGCAGTGCCGGCTCTTGATGGGAAAATTTTCATTGAGTTAGCTAAAGTATTTGGGACAATAAATCCTATGAAAAAGAAAATAAGGAAGAGACCGCTAATGATGATTTTTAAAGAAGAGACAGAATATTGTGACCATAATGAAAATGTAATGCTGATTGCAACACATGCACTAAGCCCTAACATCAAAATGTCACCATTTTTATGTGTGTCAACTAGTTTTTTATTTGTTAATGAGCCCAAAAAATATGCAAACCCGAGCAATAGAGCATAGTGCCCATATTGGATAGGAGTAATTAAGTACTTTTTTTGTAATAAAAATGGTCCCACAACATTAAAAAGTACAATAACCCCATACCCGACACCACCTATAAAACAATAAATCAGGAAGCGAGTATCTAAAGCTACTGTTTTTATATTGTCAGTGTTGAATGATTCACCTATTTTTTTTAAATTATTATTGGTCTCAGGGAATCTATTGAAAGATACAAAGGCCAGAACGAGACCATAAACAGCAAAGAAAAGGAAATTAGCTTGCCAGTTAAAATAATTTTGTAAATATCCGCCAATATTAGGGCCTATTATTGGGCCGAGTGACCAACATAGCCCAAAGTAATTCGTAAATTTAAATAAATCTTTTCCAGAAAAGACATCAACAATCATAGCGCGCGCAACAACAGCAAGTCCGGCAATACTTAATCCTTGAATAAATCGCCAAAAATTTAACCAGTAAATTGATGGAGATAAAAAAATGCAAAGTAAACTTGATAAGACAAAAACTATGCTGCAAATTTTAAGAATTAATCGTCTCCCTAAAGAATCGGAAATTATACCTAAAAAAAACTGACCGATCCCATAGCCAAACATATATGTTGCAATAGATAGTTGTACCGCAGTTTTCGGTGAGTTAAATGAGTTCGCTATTGCAGGTAATGAGGGAACATATAAATCAATTCCTAATCCCATTAAAAATGGAATTGCAAATATAAGTGTTTTTATTTGGTACATTGTCACAGATGAATATTGATCTTTCATAAGCTCCATTTCTAACTCCGGGTTATATGATTCAACTTAGGCTTGCTTTTTGAAGTAATCTATTCCTTTTTCAAAAGCAAGAATATTTTCTTGGATCCTATTTTGTGGAATGATTGTCTTTATAGTCTCTTTTGCAGACTCTAAATCATAATCTAGCAAGCATAATAATATAGACAATAAGGAAAAATTAAGATTCACGTAACTTATGTTTTCACTCTCTAGAATATTTTTATAAAAAATTGTTTTTTTTATTTTTTTGGTGGCACATACATCATTCACGGTGTAAGGGGTATCACGTTCCAAGCCAGCATTGACGCTAGGCGAAGTTAACTTGTAATCGCTCGCAACTAAGTATCCATCAGTTGATAAATAATGTATGTTTCTCAGTACTTCTGTTTGTTCAAGGCCGACTAGATAATCAACCTGACCTACGGGTATTAAAGGTGATAAGATTTTTTCTTTAGAGAACCGAAGATGAGAAGAAACACTTCCTCCTCTTTGCCCTAATCCCATGACATCGAAGCATTTAACTTCATACCCTTCAATAAATAGTATTTTATGAGTTAGTTTAGCAAGCGAGATAATACCTTGGCCACCAATACCACAAAATATTATATTTAGTTTATTGAATTGCTTCATAATTTATTGCCCCATTTTTACAGTTTGTTTGACATAATTTACATCCCACGCACAGACCAGAGTCAATATGTATCTTCTCTTCTCCATTATCTTTTAATATTTCCAGTGCGGGACAACTGATTTGAAGACAAGCTTTGCATTTCAAACAGGCTTCGTTATCTATTGTACACTGTCCTTTTACTTCTGGTTTAAACTTAACTAGGCATTCTTTTTTGACGATAATTACCCCGTTCCCATCTCTATTGAGTGAGGAAATTACGTCTTTTTCAAAATCATCAATTTTATAAGGATCGACTTCTATTACATCTTGAATGCCTAAAGCATGACAAGTCTCTTTTATATCGAGTGACGATGAATATTCAGGTCTGGAGGATGGGACATCCTGGCCACCAGTCATTGCGATACATTGATTATCGACGATGATTACTTTTGTATTACTCTTATTGAAAGTAAGATTTATTAAACCATTTATACCTGTAGCCCAAAAACCTCCATCCCCTATAACGGCTATATAGTTCTCTTTATCATCATTAGCGCAATTGAAACCGTGCGCTATTCCGATAGAACTTCCCATATGTTTAGCATTAGTGAATGCATTGATGTGTGGAAAAATACCTAACCCGCCACAAGTTACATCTGTGGTTGCCTTAATGTGATATTTTTTCAGTATATAATATACAAACAGATGAGAGCAGCCAGCACAATTCATTGGCAGCCTAAATGGAATGTCTTGCAATGGTTGTGCAACGATATCATTCACTAGGAATTTGCTTTTTATTATTTCCGGGGTGAAGAATGTGAAATCTGGGAATTTTTTGAGATCAACGTCTTTAGCGATGTTAATGCCCATGGATCTTATTTCTTTTTCGATGACAGATTGCCCATCTTCAATTACATATAATTTATCCACATAGGTGGATATTTTTTTTATCAATCCTATGGGTAGGGGGTGTATAGCGCCAAGTTTAAGTATGGAGGCATCAGGTAACGTTTCTTTCAAGTAGAGGTATGATGCGCCAGATGTTATAAAACCAATTTTTTTATCTTTTAACTCAAGAGGGTTGATGTTGCTATTATTTGATAAATTGTCTCTCAATCTATCCATCGAATGAACAAAATCATTATTGAATCTTGTAACTTTCGGATTATCACTGTTTTTCATTCCCATGATAGTTGTAGTGGTTAATACGGCATAGCAGCTACTTATAAATTTCAAGTTTTTGCTCGCTGAATATTGATAGTTTTCATCTATATTTACAAGCGAACTAGTTTTACACGTAACAGTAGTAAGTCTGATTATCACAGGGAGACTGTATAATTCACTTAATTTAAATGCAAGTTTTGTCAATTTTAGTGCATCTAAACTATCACTTGGTTCCAATATCGGGACGCCGGCACTTCTACCGTAATAACGGCAATCATTATAATCATCGGTTATTCTTCCGACATCGTCAGCAACTACAATAACAAGGCCCCCGTTTATCTGTGATTGTGCTGCTGAGATCAAGGCATCGTGAGCTACGTTTAAACCAACGGTCTTCATTACCGCTAAACTTCTAGCACCAGAAAATGATGCCCCCATTGCGACTTCTAATGCTACCTTCTCATTTACAGACCATTCGCAATAAATATCTTTATAATCCCTCATAATATCATCGATGATTGATGTTGATGGCGTACCAGGATAACCAGTAGCGACCTTAACACCTGACTCAAACGCGCCTCTTGCTACAGCATCATTTGCAGTAAATATTTTATTCATATTAGCCTCGATATTTTATTAAATTATTTATAATAGATTACAATTGCTCCCCAAATAAACCCAAGGCCAGCACTAACCAATACCACATTACTTCCTTTATTAATTAAACCTTTTGATTCTGCTAAAAATAATGACAAAATGGGATCAAATTGCTCCATGTGGCCAAAGTTTGACAGGTATAATGATTTTGAATTTTCCAAGTTTATTCTTTTTAATATTTCTTCATGTGCTGACCTTTTGATATGCAAAATTGCAAGATAGTCAATATCACTCGGAGTCATATTGGATTTTTTCAATGCATTTTTTATTACAGTTTCAAAGTTATTTATTGATGTCATATTCAACGTGTTTTTGAATTTCTCAGAATCATTCATGAGAAATCTTATTTGCATGTCACTATTGCCATGTGTTTTTTTTGTTTCTCGCGTTGCATAGCACATATTAGATAGAGAACCATCACATTTGAAACTATCCCCTAATATGGTGTTGCTACAATTTTCATTGCTAATTAAAACTGACGCTGCCCCAGAACTTAAATCTAATAGAAAGTGTGTGTTTGGGTTGTTTGTATCTAAATAATCTATGTCTCTACATCCTCCAACAAGAAGAATGTTGCTGTACTCTTGGTGCGAATCTAATAATGATTTTGCAATGGATATCCCTGCCAGCATTGATCCACATAAAGCGGTCATATCAAATGCCCAGGCATTATCAGCACCTAGATCCGAAGCTAAACTAATCGCCGTAACCCACATAAACTTCTCGGTATTCTGGCTCCCGACCCAAATTATTACATCCAAGTCTGTAGCGGTTATTTCGGATTTTTTCAAAGCATCTTCAGCCGCTTTAATTCCCATAAAATAACTTGTTTCATGACTGCGAGCTCTTCGCTTTTTACTAATTCCATATTTATTTATCAATATGCTTTCAGGAATCCCAGTTTCTTTAGATATTTGGGATGATGTTATTGTTTGAGGGGGTATATATAGCCCGATACTTGTAATTCCACAGCTCATGATTATTAACTCCTTAATGGTTTTCAATAATATCTGCTACATATAATAACCCCCATTAATGTTGAAATTTGCTCCCGTGATGTAGGTAGAATCCTCTTGTATCAGTAGGCGTACAACTTCGGCTATTTCAGTAGGTTTTAGGAGTCTTTTAATTGGTATTTCTTTTAAAATATTTCCCAGAGTGGTCGTTGGTATTTTCCCCAATACCATATCGGTCTCAGTATATCCTGGGGATACAACATTTACTGTGATTCCGCTGCTTGCGAGTTCTAATGCTAATGCTTTGGTAAAGCCTACAACTCCAGCTTTAGCCGCGCAATAATTAGTTTGACCAAACTGTCCTTTTTCCGCATTAACCGACGAAATGTTAACTATTCTTCCATATTTACTCTCTATCATCTTACTTACAATTGGTTGAGTGATGTTAAATAGGCTAACTAAATTGGTTGTTAATACAATTGACCAGTCTTCAATGGACATTTTTTTAAATGTTCTATCCCTTGTAATGCCTGCATTATTAATCAATACATCTATAGAGCCATATTCATTGATTATTTGTGAAATGAGGCTATTACATGAGGCATAGTCATTTATATCACAT
This sequence comes from Rahnella sp. ChDrAdgB13, assembly GCF_017655185.1. Classification (NCBI taxonomy): domain Bacteria; kingdom Pseudomonadati; phylum Pseudomonadota; class Gammaproteobacteria; order Enterobacterales; family Yersiniaceae; genus Rahnella; species Rahnella sp. ChDrAdgB13. Next base: position 10,967 of record NZ_JAEMGT010000055.1, read on the forward strand.
GGGAAATATATTAAATCATCATATCCTTCTGCATGAGAATCGTTTATCCATTTTTCACCCAATGATTTATTTTTTGATATAACAATAACTTTCAGTCCTTCATTATGTAGCATTTTAGCTATAGAAGAGCCGATGCCTCGGGTTCCTCCAGTAACTAAAGCTATTTTTCCTTTCATGTCCACCTCGATTAATATACGATTTAACTATTAATATTTTCGACAATCATTGCGATTCCCATCCCTCCACCAATACATAATGTTGCTAATCCATAATGAGATTTTCTTCTTATCATCTCGAAAATTAATGTCGTAAGGATCCTTGCACCGGAAGCACCAATTGGATGGCCTAATGCTATTGAACCGCCATTGACATTTACTTTCTCAACGTCCCACCCTAATTTTCTGTTTATACAAATCACCTGTGCTGCAAAAGCTTCATTGACTTCTATTAAATCTAAATCTTCTATTTTTAGATTTGCTTTTTTAAGCACTTTTAGAGATGCTTCTATTGGCCCAGTCCCCATTAAACTAGGTTCAACCCCTACTTCTGCCCAGGCAATGATTCTAACCATAGGATTCAACATTAATTCACTGGCTTTTTTTTCAGACATTAAAATTACTGCTGATGCCCCATTGTTTATACCAGTCGAATTTCCTGCTGTGACGGTGCCATTTTTATCAAATGCTGGTTTTAAAGAATGAAGTTTTTCTAGTGTCGTATTTGGCCTTGGAAACTCATCTTTATCAAAAACTGTATCTGTAGCATTATTTTCCAAAAATAATGGAACAATTTCATTAATAAATTTCCCTTCATCAACAGCTTTTCGACATTTTTGTTGGGAACCATAAGAAAACTCGTCTTGTTCATCTCTTGTTATATGAAAGTGATTTGCTATATTTTCGGCGGTTACACCCATATGACATTTACTATATGCATCACTTAATCCATCGTTAATAAGTGTGTCAATTAGTTTTAAGTCGCCAATTCTTTTCCCTGTACGAGAACCTGACAGAATTCTAGCGGCCATATCCATATTTTCTTGACCACCGGCGATGACAATATCGGCATTGCCGCATTTAATATCATCGTATGCTAACGCTATTGCTTTTAAACCTGAACCACATACTTCATTAATGGTATAGGCACAGGTTTCAATAGGTAGTCCAGCTTTCAATGCTGCCTGTCGGGCGGGGTTTTGTCCAAGTCCTGCGGTGAGGACATTCCCCATAACAACTTCTTGAATAATTTCTTTAGATATTTTGGCTCTATCAACTAGCCCCTTTATTACTTCTGCCCCTAAGTCAATTGCTGGAAAGTTTGATAGACTTCCCCCAAAAGAACCAATAGCAGTTCTTGCCGCTGATACAATAACAACATCGTTAGCCATACAGTCTCCAATAATTTATTATTTCATTTGTTTTACTCCATTGAAAATTTGACTTCATCACTCCTTAACATTTTTTGGGGTGATTTTTCTCACCCGTTTAAGTTAATGATTTGTGATAAATGATTTTTTTCCATTAACATCTGCAACATGTAACTTTGTTCTTTGTTTTATTAGCAGAACCAAGTCCCTCAAACAAAAAAGGAAATTACCAGAGTAGGCCTCTGTCTATTGCTTAAAGTAACCTGCTTGTTATGCGGTAGTGATGTACTGAAATGTGGGAGGTTCAACCACAGTTTTGCGGGCTAATTTGTTTTAGCAATGTGAGAAGTTCTGTTTAAGACATGATGCTAGCTAATATAAAAAGCAGAACACTAAACGACCTGTTCTGCTTTTATTGTATTCGTCAATTACTGATATTCCTAATTAGGATATTTATCTTTTCTGCACCCGGTTCCATACATAAGGAGGCAGAAAAGCATCCCTGCATGCATCCAGATAATCCGACCACCATTGCATCATCGCTTTACGGGCATCGAGATATTCTGCTTT
>NZ_JAEMGT010000006.1:0-100000 GCF_017655185.1 Rahnella sp. ChDrAdgB13
AAAACCGGCTCCCTGTACAAAACGCTTAAAGCCATCGCTGACCAGACCAGCCCGAAGGTGATCGTTGTGCGCGTGGCAGCGGCCACGGAAGAGGAAGGCGGTAAAACGCAGGCACAGCTCATTATGGGTGGCACGGCAGAAGACGGCAGCTATACCGGAATGTACGCGTTTCTGACTGCCGAACAGAAGGTTGGTTATCGTCCCCGCATTCTGGCCGTGCCGGGCTACGACACGGAAGAAGTGACCTCCGCGCTGTGCGTCATTGCACAGAACCTGCGCGCATTCGTCTACGCCAGTTGCTATGGATGCGAGACGATGGCGGAAGCCACCGCATACCGTGCAACCTTCGCCTACCGCGAACTCATGCTTATCTGGCCTGATTTCATTGCCTACAACCCGCTGACCGGAGAAAACGAAACCTTCCCGGCCCCGGCGTATGCCTGTGGTCTGCGTGCGCTGATTGACAACAATCAGGGCTGGCACAAATCGCTTTCCAATGTGTCAGTCAACAACGTGCTGGGTATTTCGCAGGATGTTTTCTGGTCGCTTCAGGCAGAAGACAGCGACGCGAACGAACTGAACAATAAGGAGATCACCACGCTTATCAAGCGTAATGGTTTCCGGTTCTGGGGAAACCGCGTCACGGATACCAAAGATTACATCTTTGAGGTTTACACCCGTACCGCCCAGATTCTGGCTGACAGCATTGCGGAAGCACAGTTTGAGGCTATTGACGAGCCACTTACCCCGGCCAACGTCAAGGATGTGGTCAGCGGTATCAGCGGCAAGCTCAGCTCACTGGTGACGCAGGGACGGCTAATCGGTGCTGAATGCTGGTTTGACATTCTGGATAACCCGACAACCGGACTTCGCCAGGGTCAGGTGCGCATTCGCTATAAATACACGCCCGTTCCACCGATGGAGGATCTGACGATGTATCAGACCTTCACCGATGAATACTTTGAATCGGCGTTCTCTTCGCTGGGAGGTGCATAAATGGCGGTTCCTCACAAACTGCGCCTGTTCACCTGCTTTGTGAACGGTAGCAACTGCATTGGTAAAGTCTCTTCCGTGACGCTGCCAAAACTCACCCGTAAAACTGAAGATTTTCAGGGCGGCGGGATGATTGGATCCGCTGCGGTGGATCTCGGTCTGGACAGTGGCGCACTGGACACCACGATGGTGGTTGGCGGTCTGGTTCAGTCGCTTTTGCTGAACTACTCCGGCGATATCGACGAGACCCGCTTCCGCTTCGCCGGTGAGTATTACACCGATGGTGAAAGCCTGCTGGTTGAGGTCGAACTGCGCGGCCGCATCACCGAAATGGACGGCGGCGAAAGTAAGCAGGGAGAAGACACCTCCGTCAGCTACACGATGAAGAACACTTATTACAAGCTCACCATCGACGATAAGCCGCTGTTTGAGTTTGATCTGCTGAACTTCATCTACAAGAAAGACGGCAAGAATATCTACCCTGACCGCATTACGTCTGCGCTGGGAATGGGTAACTGATTAACCTGATAAGTGGCGGCACAGCCGTGCCGCCCGGAGCATTCAACAATGAGCAAAAAAAACGATAACGCCATTACGCTGGCAAAACCCGTTGTTCGCGGCGATGAGAAAATTACTCAGGTAACGATCACTGATGAGATCAAACAGGCTGGTTCCCTGCGCGGGCTGAAGCTGGTTAACGTGATGAATATGGATGTGGATTCGGTGGCGGTACTGCTGACCCGTGTAACGTCACCGCGCCTCAAGCAGACCGAAATTAACGAAATGGATACCCGCGATTTCGTCAGCCTGTCAGAAGCGCTCGTCCCTTTTTTGACGCCTGCGGGGTCTGGAGCATCGAACGAGGCGGAGACGGAGAATCAGTAACACTCCTGCGGTTCGACCTGATCGACGATCTGGTCGCTGATATCGCGGTTGTTTTCAACTGGCCGCCCTCTGAAGTCTTCACGATGGAACTGGGCGAAGTCATAGCCTGGCGTGAGCGGGCGGCTGTCCGAAGTGGAGCCAGTGACAGTGAAAAGTCTTAATATCCGCGTCGCGTTCAGCGCGATCGATAAACTTACCCGCCCGGTCAATGCCGCCCGCCAGAGCGCGGGCGGTTTGTCAGAATCCCTCAAAAAAACGCAGTCCAGCATTAAAGACCTGGACAGCCAGTCCCGGACGTTCAACCGCCTGCGCGAGAGCGTGCAAAAGACCTCCCGCAAAATCGACGACGCCAGCCGGACGCTCGAAGGTCTGAATCAGGCGCAGCGGGAAGGTACACAGCTTACAGACAAGCAAAAAGCCCATATGGCAGCGCTGGCCGCAAAGCTGGAGCGCCTGAACTCTGCACGCACGCAGGAAATGGTTAAGCTGCGCGCAGCCTCACAGGCGCTGCGCGGTCACGGCGTTTCGCTGGTCGGCAGCGATCGCACCATTCAGAGCGCCATACGCCGAACCGAACAGTACAACCAGACACTTGAGCGGGAACGGCGACAGCTTGCCGCTGTCACGCAGGCACGGGCGCGCTATGACCAGATGCAGCAAACAGCGGGCAAACTTCGCGGCGGTGGCACGATGGCCGTTGCCGGGGCCACTGCTGCCGGTTACGCAGCGGGACGCTTCTTATCCCCCGCCGTTGGGTTTGATCGGGAAATGTCCCGCGTGCAGGCACTAACCCGAATAGATAAAAGCTCCGTTGACTTTTCAGCACTCCGCGAGCAGGCCAAAAAGCTGGGCGCTGAAACGCAGTTCACCACGACTGACGCCGCCAGCGGGCAGGCGTTTCTTGCAATGGCTGGCTTCACTCCGCAGGCCATTCAGGCAGCATTGCCTGGCGTGCTCAATATGGCGCTGGCCGGTGGGATGGATTTAGGCGAAAGCGCCGATATCAGTTCAAACATCCTGTCTCAGTTCCGCCTCGATCCCAAAGAAATGGATCGCGTCAGTGACGTTTTAACGGGCGCGTTCACCCGTACCAACACCGATCTGCAAAATATCGGTGAGGCAATGAAGTACGCCGGGACAGGTCTTTCCAATCTTGGCGTCAGTGTTGAACAGACAACAGCCATGATCGGCGTAATGGCGAATGTGGGTCTGCGCGGGAGTATCGCCGGTACAGGTTTGCAGGCCACATTTTCACGCCTTGCCGCGCCAACCGGCAGGGCAAAAACCGCGCTTAAAGAATTGGGCGTAGAAGTCGCTGACGCAACGGGGAAAATGCGCCCTGCTGAAGTGGTTCTAACCGATCTCTATAAAAAGATCAGCAAGTACGGGGATACCGATAAACTCTCATTCTTCAAAGATATTGCCGGTGAAGAGGCATCAAAGTCATTCCAGGCTCTGGTTATGTCGGCCGGGAGCGGCGAACTTCAGAAGCTGCTGGGTGAACTGAAAAACGCCAAAGGTGAGGCACAGAAAGCCGCCAAAATAATGGCGGATAACCTTGATGGCGATCTAAAAAATCTGGACAGCGCCTGGGAAGGCTTCCGCATCCAGATTAACGATCTCGTTAACAATCAGCTTCGCGGCCTGACTCAAGGACTGAGTGACGTTGTGGGGAATATGACGCAGTGGGCGAAGGAAAATCCGAAGCTCGCCCAATCCCTGCTGATTGTTGGCGGCAGTGTTCTGGCACTGACCGCCGCCATTGGCGGCACATCGCTAGCGATCGGCTTGCTGATGGGGCCACTGGCTAAACTCCAGTTAGGTTTTACCCTGCTGACAGGGGGCAGAGGCATAACCGGAACGATTGCCGCTCTGCGAACACTCGGTACAGCTTCCGGCCCGGCAATGGCAAGCGTGCGCGGATGGGGGCCGGTTCTCGGCTCGTTAACGGGGAAAATGCGGGGAGTTTCAACCATCCTACCCGCTATGCGCGGCGCACTGATGGGGGCATTTCTTGCACCTGGTGCCGCGCTGGGTGCACTGACTAAAAACATCGGGATGCTTGCCCTCCGCCTGACAGGCTTACCGGCCATATGGAGCATGATCACTGCTGCGGTGTCGATGCTGGGTACAGCGTTGTCGCTGCTGTTTAGTCCGATCGGCCTGATAGTGGCGGCATTTATTGCTGCCGGAGTGCTGATCTGGCGGTATTGGGAGCCTCTTAAAGCATTTTTTGCAGGTGTATTTACCGGCATCATGGAAAGACTGGCCCCATTACGCGAGACCTTCGCGCAGTTCAGCCCCATCTTTGATGCAATGAGCAACGGTATTAGCCAGGTCTTTAACTGGTTCAAATCTCTGCTTTCCCCGATGGAGTCCAGCAAGGAAACACTGGATAAATGCGCCAGCGCCGGTGAGGTGTTCGGCAACGTTCTGGGCGGTGCGCTCCAGCTTGTCCTGGCTCCCGCAAAAATGCTGCTGGATACATTAGCCTGGATCCTTGAAAAGCTCGGCGTTCTGCCAGATGAGGCCGAAAAAGCCAGGAAGAAGATCGAAGACGCACAGCGCATGGCCGTTCTTCAGGACAAAATCGCCCTTCTTCAGGGAGATATCGCTAAGGTTGCGCCGAAAAAAGTTGAGGTGAATAACGTTCCGCCTGGGGCACCGCAACCCACATCACCGCTGACCGGCGATAACGGCACTATGCGCCGGTTGCAGAATATCGACAGCAACACCAAAGCGACAGCCGACAACACGAAGAAGATCGGCCCCGGCGATATCGTGTTTAAAAACCTGCCGCGTGCGCTGGCCGTTCGTGGGGAGTGGAAGGAATCGCAGCTGGCCAGCACTGTCAGGAACAACGGGTTAAGCGCACGCCCCGCAGTGGTAGCGGCATCGCTTCCCGTTAAACAGGCTGAACTTCTGCCAGTCAGCCGCAGCGCCAGCAATATACCGGTTGCCACTGGCGGCTTTACGGGCGAAATCCACGTACATCTGCACGGCGTTGTCCGGCAGGACGCGCGCGAAATTGGCCGGATTGCCGCCGACGCGGTGAATGCTGAAATGGCCCGCCTTGCGCGGCTCAAACGCGGCAGCTTCAAAGACAGAGATTAAGGGGAAGCAACATTATGATGATGATATACGGGATGTTCGTTTTTGAACTGAAAACGCTACCTTACCAGCAGTTGCGCCATTCGCTTAACTGGCGGCATGTGAAAAATGACCGCATCACCCGATCGGCAAAATGGCAGTACATCGGCGCGGGGGAGACGCAGATCAACCTTGACGGGGTGCTTTACCCTGAAATTACGGGCGGCGATGTATCTCTTACCGTTCTGGCAACGCAGGCATATACCGGGCGTCCTTGGCCTTTAATCAGCGGCGCGGGGCAGATTTACGGCATGTATGTGTTGACCGTGCTACAGGCCACGCATACGGAATTTGACCGCTACGGAAAAGCAAAAAAAATAGAGTTCTCGATCAGCTTTCAGCGCTGTGATGAAGATTTACGCGAACGCCTGCAAGCGTCGTCCGTTGGCGATCTGCTTTCAGGGCTGAAGGATAAAGCCACATCCGCCTACAACTCTGCCAGTAGTACGCTGTCGGGCCTGTTCTGATGGCATCCACATAAAACTAAAGCGGGCATTTGCCCGCTTCATCTTCTGGAACACACCGCCATAACTGACAGTGCGGCAGCACCGTTAAAACCGACCATGCGTGCCGGAACGTGAATTTATTCCGGCTTATCCGGCCAGGTGATATCCGGCGCTTTCGAAGTATCTACCGCCTGCACAGCTTTGATGTATTTCATCCAGGCTATCAGACTGGCTTTGTCTTCATCACTGATAATGCCTAACTGTAATTCCGTCTGCCACAGGCTGATCGTCGTTTGTGCCTCTGCAAGTAACGCTGCTTTCTGTTGTTCTGCTGCCTCCACGCCTGCCGTGTGCTGCGCTTCGTTATCCGTCACCCACTCGCTTCCGTTCCACGTATCGTAAGGCGTTGCAGGTGCCAGCGTGGTGGTGCCATCGGGATAATCGCCGGGCGCAGAAATGATCACCGCTTCGCTAGTTTCAGTGCTATATACCGTTTCACCACGATGATCAGCAACATATTCCCATGCGGTCAAATCTGCTGTCCGGCAAATGGCCGAACCGGCTTTAGCTTCGCCTGGTGCTTCAGTGCAGGAATTTGCGGGAAGACCGACGCCTACGGCCAGATATTCCACGGACGAAGAAAGGTATTCGCGTGTCTCGCCGTCATAGTTAAATACAGTGATATCACCGGCCACCGTGGCTATATGTTCGCTGTTTAATTTTGCCTTCGCCATTATGCAGCCCTCACGATGTAATTAAATGCGACGTTGCGCGGGCGCGTCTCATTACTGCCCGTCATACCAATACTTTTACCACTACCTGTACTTCCTGATGTATTGACCGACCCCTGAATCTGTCCACGCGTCGGATCACCTTCATCTGTTGAAGATGTAACGGAGGATGTGGTTCTTATGTAGTGGTTATGGCTGGCAAAAGCGTCAGTCTGATTGGTGAGCAATGAGCGCCCTGAATCAACGCCTCGCCCATCGTCCCAGCCCCGCAAAAACTCACCTCGTAGATCCGGCAATTTCCCGGTGAAATAGACTTTCGCCAGTTTCGGATATTTGGCGGTATCAAACGTTGCGCCATTACATTTAAGCCAACCGCTCGGAGGCGTCGCCTGCGGCCACGGAAGCGGAAAACCAACGGGGATATATGTATCAATATTCGCCTCAAGCAAATATTGCGTATGTGGATCATCCGCTGCAACATGCGTAGCCAGTTGCTGATCAACATAGGCCTTTACTTCAATGACAGCATCATCAACATATTTACGGGTTGCCAGCACTACAGACGGATCTATTTTTAACGTTACCGCTTCGGTACTGCTGACGATCAGGATCACGCGAATAACCTGCACACGTCCGCTGCCTTCCTGCAACTGCGGCTTATAGGTTTCCGCACAGTTGGCAACCGCAATCATATCGCCGTCTTTATCAAACAGGCCGATCTCACGGATCCACCATCCACCCACGTCTTCCGGTATGACCTGTTCCGCAATGATCTGATTGGTGTTAACCGGGTCAATAGTCAGCATATTCAGTTGCGCACGGCGTAACTCATGCGTCAGCGCCGTTTGTGCCGGGTTCGGTGTCGGCAGCGCACCATTGCCATCACCCACGGCCATTTGGGTGATCTCAACCTGCGCACCCAATGCCGTGGCGTTTGCCAGCTTTGCCGCCCCGATATTGGTTAACAGGGCAAAATATTTAGTTGCCACTTGCAATCTCCACGGTATCAATTAAATGGACTGCCGCGCCGGTGTAGTCGCCACCGCTCACGGATATTGTTTCAGGAAAATAGGGATAAACGGTCAGCGTATCGCCGATATAACACCCTGCCCCAACGTCGATATAACCCTGCGACTGAAGCGAAAGAGACAGGCCAGTGAGGTGGCGGCTTCTCGGCTTGGCGTCGTCAATAAGGCGCTCAAGTTCAAGATAGGTTTCCTCCGTAATCCCCTGCTCCTGAATACCGATTTCAAGCTTGAAGGTTCCCGGCTCTTCGCCGCTCTGCCACCACTCGATCACGCGCAGGAGAAAGCCGAACGGTTCAACGACGCGCTTCAAAGCGGAAATAGTGCCTTTCTGACGGTGAACCAGCCATGAGGCTTTAATGACCTGCCGTTTGGTCTGTTCTGACCAGTTCTTATCCCAGCGGTCAACAGACAACGCCCAGGCGAGATAGGGCAGGAGGTCAGCGGCGCATTCGTCCGGGTTCCACAGTTTGCGCAGGTCAACAGGAATATCGGTTAGCCGCTCCGTCACCTTCTCTGTACTGCGCATAAAGCCGCTGGCCGAAGGCGGCAGCATGTTGTTATTCATCAGTGCCCCCGGTCTCGATCGTGAAGGATTCACACCGCGCGGCCTGCGTATCAGCGATCACAATATCGCTGGCAGGCTCCAGTAGCTCTACCCTCTGCACACCCTGAACATGCAGCGCCGCCATAATGGCAGAGCGGGCAACATCACGACCAATCTTGCCCTGCTGATTCAGCCATGACTGAAGCGCATCCTGCGCGGCGGTATGGATCGGTTCGGACTCCGGGCCGGGGTAGAAATACAGCAGCGCATTGATCTGATAATTTACGATTTCTGCCGCCTGAACGGTCAGACGATCGGCAACGGGGCGCTTGTCGTCAGCAGACAGCGCTTTATCCACCGTCGCCAGCAGTTCCGCACTGGCGGTGCCGTCGCCTTCAGTGGACAGCACCGAAACCACCACCACGGCGGGCGACGGGCTGATCGCTTTGGCGTCCGCCACTTTGCCGCTGGCACTTTTGGCAAAATATTCATATGCGCCGGTTGGCCCCGCCACGCTCAGCCCTTCAAACGCTGCCTGCGCACGCAAACGCAAAGCGGTATCGCTTTCCGTTACCGCGTCAGTGGTTGCCGTTTCCGGGGTGATAATCAGACGTTCGGTGTTCAGGTTGCCCGCGAGATTATCAAGATCAGACGATACGGCATGGCTCAACATGCACGCCGCCGCACCGTCATTAATCCGCTGCCTGAGCATCATTTCACGGTAGGCAACCACCTGGGCGATCACGTTCAGCGGTTCGGATTCCAGCTCCAGCGCGGCGGCAACGGATGCCTGCTGTTCCTGCGGGAATGCAGCAAGCATGACGGCTTTGACCTCGCCGAGAATGACTTCAAAGTCCAGTACTTCGATAATTTGCGGCTGCGGTAGCTGCGATAAATCAACTGTTGCCATTGCTGCCACTCCTGAGCGTCAGTGCAGTGCCTGCCGTCTGCATGGTTTCGGTGATAATGCCGACCAGCTCAGCGGTAACAGCGCCACTCTTTGAAAAACTGATATTGATGCCGTTCAGGGCAATTCGCGGTTCCCACATTGTCAGGGCAATCACCGCCGCACTCATGCATTGCAGGCGCGTCACTTCGTTCTGTGGTTCATCCAGTAGATCGGGGATCATGCTGCCGTAATCCCGTCGCATCACCCGGCTTGCCAGCGGCGTGGTCAGTATGTCACGTACAGAATTCCACAGTTGATCGGTATCGGTAAGCTGGCCTGTGCCGTCCGGGTTCATGCCGGTATAGCGGACTGTCATTTCGGCCCCCCGGTGTTGCTGCTGCCACCCTGCACACCACCATGCACGTGCGAATGCACCGTCACCCCGTTAGATGAAAGTGATCCGCCAGAATGGGTAACATTGCCCTTCATCGTGCCGCCTTCCGTCAGTTCGAATGTCCGCGCTTTCAGATGGTCGGTGCATTCCACCACCGGCGTTTCAAGCGTGACGCTGGCAGAGGCTTTGATATGTGCGGTTTTTATGCCCTGCGCTTCCAGCGCGCTGGCCTCTGCGTCATAGCGGAAAGAGGCACCGTCCGGCGCTGTCAGCACAATCTCTTTCAGGCTGATGCCCGGTGCAGGGTGATCGTTGCTGTAGAGACTGCCGATAATGACCGCCGTTTCAGGATTGCCACCCATACAGCCCAGCCAGACCTGCTCACCCACTGAAGGCGGCACCCAGATACTGAATGCCCCGGCGCGCGTGGTGTTCCAGCGCAGCCAGTCGGTCTGAAGTTCGCCGCTTTGCACGCGCACGCGCCAGGTCTCTTCATCAACGGCAATAACAACGCCGACGCGGAGGATATTTTCCAGCAGGCGGATCAGTTCAGCGCTCATCGTGCGGCACTCCCCAGGCTGTTAACCACCTGTTCCGTAATCATCCGCTCATCACCAGCGGTAAAGCCCAGCAGCTCACGCACCGGATATTTAGCAAAAGCACCCGGCCCGACCTGATCGCGCTGGCCGTACTGGTGCACACGCGCAATGCGCGCGGCCACGCCGTCATAACCTACGGAAGTGCCGCCAGCATCAGCGCGCATTTTGAGAAAGCGATAGCCACGCAGCCGCTGAAACATTGGCACTTTCTTTGTGGTGCTGCGGCGCACTGAGCGCGTATTGATCTCGATGTAGCGCTCAATATCGCTGCGGTAGAACGTGCGAATATCGTTGCGCTCTTCGTCAAAGCCGGTAATGGTGCGGCCGTATTTCCCCCGGCCACCGTGCCAGTTTTTGAGGCGACGGATCTCACCCTGCCAGACAAAAACAATACCCTGCTGAGAGCGCAGCACCCGGCGACGGCGGGCAGGATAGGGCGAGCCTTCCGGGTTTTGCTGCGCTTTGATGCGCTGTTGCTGGCTCTTTCTCAGTGCCTGACCAACAGTGCGGGCGGTGCGAACACGTCCGGCCTGCGAGGTGCCCGCCAGTATGTCGCTGAAGACCTGATCCAGCTCACGGAAGAGATCGTTACTCATGCGAATCATCCTCCCACGTCACATCCTCAAAGATGGCGCTCCAGTCGCCGTCTGCTGACGGGATGCGCGGTTTAGGTTCCGGCAAATGCTCCGCGCGGGGAATGCCTTTTTCATCCAGAGTGACCTTCACGCGCTCGCGCAGCGGCATTTCAAACAGAATATCGGCGGTATCGTCGTTGTTGATAAGGGTCGTAAATTTAATGTCCCGGTTCTTCTCCGGGTTCAGCAGCAGATCGGGCTGGTTGTGCCAGAGCCATGCCATTAGCGGCAATGTGAAATCATCAATATCACCGGCGAAATTCATCACAAACAGCACCAGGGTATATCGGTACATAAACGACGGTGTTTCGCCGGTCGTCTCGATGTTCCCTTCTTCCACAAAAACGGTGAAGGCTTCAGGATTAGCCCTGCACCATTTGTTTGCACGGGTCAGGGTCTCGCGCAATGAATCAGCTTTCAGCATGGTTGTACCTTCTTAGCGCCCGAAACGTTCAATCGCGCCCGCAATGATCAGCAGATAAATAAGCGTCCAGTAAGGGTGAGCGCTCAGGTAGTCGAATAAGGTCATTGTGTGGCCCTCGCGTGGTCAGTCAGTCTTTTCAGGCGGCGCAGATCGAGATCGGCTATCGCCGCCTTATCGGCGTTGCAGGTATCCAGCGCATCGCGCAGGCGATCACTCCAGATAGCGATCGCGCCCCACGTTACCGGGGCGGCCAGTTCCGGCGCTGGCGTTGCTGCCGTCAGGCTCTCCGGCACCGGTTCGTGCACGATTTTCATTTGTGGCTGCGGCGGTACGGTGTTGCAGGCTGTTACTGACAGAAGCAGGCACAACAGTGTTGGCACACGTATCGTCTTTGATGGCATCGAGCATGTTTTCACGTCGCATTTCTCCCTGGGCGTTTCTTTGCTGTTCGGTTGCCCGCAACTGTGCAAGGACTTCGCGGGCGTCAGCAGTCAGTGCCCGCAGCTCTCCAAGCACCTCACCATTACTTTTCACCTCACGGGAAAGCGCTTCATTGCGGACGGAGTCTTTACCACGTTGATGTGCCTGCCAAAGCAGGCCACCAGAAGCCAGCGCCAGCAGCGCGCATAAAATGGCTGTAATCTTCACTTTTCCGCCTCCACGTCACGCAGGCACCATGCCTTAAAATCCGTTCTCCGGTTAACCAGCCCCTGGCTGCGCTTACCCCCGCTGTTTACAAAGTCCGTCAGCCGGTTACACATCGCCTGCCACTCATGCGCCTGCGCCTTCTTCCAGAGGGTCGTACGCTGCTTTCGCTTCTGGCTGTCTGTGAACCACATCAGGCCAGTGCATCCCACATTAAGACCTGCATCTGTCATGGCCTCAAAGGCGGACTGTGGCATATGCGCACCTTCAAAATTCTGGTTAATGCAGTTTTCAGCGTGCCGCATATCGTTAATCCAGCGACCGACGATCTCGCCGTCGCTGTATTCCCGCTTCTCAACACGTCCCGTCGAACCAATTCCGACCGTCAGCACGCCAGCCGTGCAGTAGTAGGGTGTATTCCGGCAGTCTTCCCAGCCAGCAATCTTTTGCTGGCCTTCAGGCGTGGTGCGCAACGCGCCCGGACTCAGCGTGATACCCAGTGCAACAATGGCCGCAATGGAGCATTTTTTAATAAGCCGTTTCATCTTCCGGCTCATTCTGTTGCAGAAGGTCAAGCGCCCGGCGCTCTGACTCACTCATTTGCCTGTGTCCTGCCTGCTCCAGAATCTGGTTAATCAGTTCGTTGCGACGCTTCTGCCCCCGTTCGATGCGGGCGCGATAGAGCCATCCACGGGCACCAAAAACCATCCCGACAAGAAGACCGGCCAGCGCAATCTTTTCGCTCAGCGTCATTACGCCGATACTCGTGACCATTGCTGACATAGTGAATGTCAGCCAGTCATTCAGGCGCTGAAAGAAACTTAACCCCATAGCTGCACCATCTCCTGTGTCGCTTTATGCGCGATTTCCGGCAGTTCAATCTCCTGACCGGCATCAAGAAAAACCTGCTGGCTCAGTCCGGGATTGGCTGATAACACTTTTTCGGTCACGCCCTGCGTGGTGCCGTAATGACGCCAGCAAAGCAAATCCACCGTATCCCCCTGCAACGCTTTCACTTTCATCAGCAAAGCTCCGCATAGAGGCGCGGCGTGTCGCGAATGTCGGCGATACTCCAGCGGGCATCCCGCCAGAGATCATCCCGTTGCAGGTCAAGTGCGGCGGCGTCTTTGTCGCCTTTCGCCGTGGTATCGACGTCGCGATAGCCTTCAAGTACCAGCGCCCTGGCAATCGAGTAGACTGCACGGCGGAAGCGGTACACCTTCACGTTTTCACCGTTGATAACCAGCTTTTCCGTATCACCTGACGGCAGGGCTGAAGGCACATCTTCCAGCGTGTGAAAGCCTGCTTTGACCTGACCGGCGCGCCAGTCCAGCAACTGAGCGGTGACATGGGCTACCGCTTCCGTGGTGACGTGCATCAGCCTGGATGTGGTGATACCACCAGTGATACGCGCGGCCAGACGGAGATCGGCCAGTTTAATCACCGGCCAGAAGTCCCCGGCGCTGACGGTGCTATCGCCATCATCAACATCGGGGGTATCGCTGTCGGCAGGCAACACGCGCTTATTTGCCACAAGGCTGCTCATGCACTTATCTCCCATAAATCAGGCGGTGGGCGGGTGGTTAAAAGACCGTAAACGGGCAGATATCCACCCGCGCCGCCTGTCGGACGGGGCCGAAGTCGTTAATTCTTTTTCTGGCTGGCAGGCTTGCGCTTTGTCGCTTTGCCTGTTGCCGCCCTGGTCGTGGTTTTACGCGCCGTCGCTCTAACTGCTGCGCTGGCAGTGGTGGTCTTTTCAGGAACAGGCTCAGCAGTACCGTCAGTTTTGTCGGTGCTGGCCGCGTCGCCTTCACCCGTGCCGCCATCCGCTGAGAGCTTCTTAACCTCACGGGCAAGCGTGGCAATTTCTTTTTTCACCCCGGCATTAGGGTTGCGCGTCAGCGCCTCACGGAACAGCGCCAGCGCTTCTGCTTTGGTCGTGATATCAGTCGCGCCACGGCGGGCAAGCGCACGGGCCTTGCACAATTTGGCGCGCACCACATCCGGCATATCACTGTCGGCGACAATGTCCGCCACTTCATCAAGCACTGCGGTACTGGCCGATAAATCAGCATCAGCATCAGCTGCGGAAAGCGTCATCACCGGTTTGCTCATTTCTTCGGTCAGGAATGTTGCTGCCGTGCGGTTGAAGTTATCCGGCAGCGTCAGCCCGTGGCGCACCACATAGCGCCCTAGCCTCAACGCAAGCGCATAGTCACGACAGTCAATCGCCCAGACCATCAGCCTGGTAATGACTTCATCCTGCCGCCCGTTGTCGCCGTCGAGCGTGCCTTCAATCCATCCCTCGTATTCAGGCAGCATGGATTTTTTCATTTCGGCTTTGGTTTCTTCGGACTGCACGCCGCTGAGGCGGGACAAGTCCATACGCAGGCGATGCAGAATTTGCTCATGCGCGGTGCGCTGGATATCGGATTCTTCATCCGCCTGGCCCCGGCGTTCTGCCATGACCTTCTGAAAATGTCGTTGTGCCGGTGTTAACATCGTCACTTCTCCCCATCATGGCGGGGGAATTTCCCCGCCGCTTCTGTCACTCGCCTGCCGGTTCGGCCTGGGCGAACTGAATACCGTCAATGAACGCAACATTGCCGTAGTCTTCAATGACGAAGTCATCGTTTGAAGACTGATACGTTGCGACACGGTTGTATTCCGGCTCTTCTTTGATCGTCCGGCGCAGACCGCCGCGCTGGTAGTACACCGACAGGTTTTTGAACGGCGTGATCAGTACGCCATTTACCGGGAAGTAAGGCGCGATAAAGGTCGGCATATTGCCTACGCGTTCCTGCGCGACAATCAGCTGACCGGCCAGCATTTCGGTATTCGGGTTGGTCTGGCTTAACGCGTTGATGGCCGAGAAATTGCTGCTCGTCAGCAGGTCGCCCGCCAGAATCACCACGTTATCCGGGTTACGCTTATGCCATTCATCCATCAGGCTGTTTTTGGCGTCGTACACCGCAGCGCCAATGTTGCCGTAGGTGCCTTTCGTTACGACCTTGTTATCCTCATCGCGCGAGGTGATCGTCACATTAGAAATGACGCGGTGCGGCGCTTCCTGGCGGATTTTTTCCAGCCAGCCAATACCACAGTCCTGCAACAGCGGGTTAGCGGCGCGGTCAGACGGATCGCTGTACTTAACACCGTTAAAGCCAGTCATGATGCGATCCAGCGACATCTGGCGGGCCATTGCTTTGCTGATCAGCGGCTGAAATTCCGGCATGTGCGCCCACGCATCAAGCTGTTCATAGCTGATGCCATAGTCATAGTTGACCTTGCGGCACATGTAGTCGAACGGCTCCATTGAATGATTAGAGCCAGGGTTGCGACGACTGGTGACGCTGTTGTTTACACCAGCCATCGGGCCTTTACTGCCGATCAGGACTTTCTGACCGATCTGCTGGTTGACGCCAAACACGTTAATTTTGCTCAGGAAAGAATCATCCTGCTGTGCGGCCTGCTCCAGGCGCTGCTGACGTGTCGGATCTACAGCGAATTTTGCAGCAACAGCGGCGGTTGATACGCCGTTAAGCTGTGCCTGCCGGGCGATGTACTGATCAAATAGCTGGCGGGTATTGTTATCCATGTTCTCTGCTCTCTTTGTGAATATCAGTAATCAGCCAGTTGCGCGTTAACGCCACCGCTGGCGGGTTCCCGCTGGCTGAAATTGGCGTCAGTGCTTCCCAGCTTGCTGGTCAGCGCGGCAAGGTCGGAGGTCAGCTTCTGGATGGCCTGGCTGTCCTGTTCGCGGGCGCGGCTCAGGTCGTTGAAACTGTCCAGCAGATCGGCATGGGACTGAGCGACGTTCTCCACGGCGTCACGCACCTGGCTGAACTGTTCACCGTCATATTTGCGGCCTTTGCCGATAATTCCCATGACGCGCCCGAACCACTGCTTACCTTCATCGCTGCGCTGCTCAGCCAGCTCGATAATTTCAGCCTCAATGGCATCGGTGAACAGCGGGGCTTCACCCTGCTGATTGTTGAATGACATAACCTGCTGACGCTGCTGCGCGGCAAACTTCAGGCGCTCGGTGCCGAGGCTCGCCGGGGTATCGGTCATCGCCAGTCCCATGACATACGCCTTGCCGTTAAGCGCAAACTGCGGGTGCAGCTCAATGCTGGAGTAAATTTTCTTACCTTCTTCCGTCAGCTTCTTCATGCGCTCAGAAGGTTCAATTTCAGCGTAAAGCGCGGTGCGTCCGGCGAGCGGGCCTTCGCTGATATCTTCAGCACTCAGCGCTGTCACATCCCCCATCGCGCCGAAATCACTGCCGGGGAAAGGCGAAAGATAGTGCTCCACGTTGACGCGTGCGCCGTACACGTCCGGGCTGTAGTTTGCTGCTGCATCACGAAGGTGC
Organism: Rahnella sp. ChDrAdgB13; assembly: GCF_017655185.1. Taxonomy (NCBI): domain Bacteria; kingdom Pseudomonadati; phylum Pseudomonadota; class Gammaproteobacteria; order Enterobacterales; family Yersiniaceae; genus Rahnella; species Rahnella sp. ChDrAdgB13. The sequence goes on from NZ_JAEMGT010000006.1 coordinate 15,736, forward strand.
TCAGGGCGAATCTCACGCCCGTCAACGGTGGCACCAGAGACAGCAACGCGGAATTTCTTACGGGCTGGTTTAGCTGCGCTAGCCATGTCGATAATCCTGTTGAGTGGTTTCTGTATGGCCATGATGGCAGAGCGTAACTTGCTGTCTCAACGAGGTTTTGTTGTCGGAGAAAGGCCAGACCATAAAGGGGGCGATAGCGGGATCGCGCGCGGGGTAATCTTCACTCCATAAATGGTGGAGGGCAGATGATACAGGACGCTTTTGTACGTCAGAGGGCAAAACAACTTTACTGGCAGGGCTACCCGCCAGCGGAGATCGCGCGCCTGATGGGGATTAATCAGAACACAATTTACGCCTGGAAGAAACGCGATGAATGGGATGAAACGCCGCCCGTCCAGCGCGTCAGCCAGTCTATGGACGCCCGCCTCATCCAGCTCACGGACAAGAAAGACAAGTCCGGGGGAGACTTCAAGGAGATTGATTTGCTTACCCGGCAACTGAAAAAGCTATCTGACGGACAACCGGCAGGGGCAGGCACGGGCAAAAAGCCGCGCAAGCGCAAGCTGAAAAACCACTTCACCGAAGAACAGATAGTCGCGCTGCGGGAGAAAATACTTGATTCCCTGTCGTGGCATCAACGCGGCTGGTATGAACAGCGCCACCACCGAAACCGCATGATACTGAAGTCCCGCCAGATTGGCGCAACCTGGTACTTTGCGCGCGAGGCGCTGCTTGATGCGCTACGCGATGATGTGAAATACCCGTACCAACGCAACCAGATATTTCTGTCTGCATCCCGCCGTCAGGCTCACCAGTTCAGGGGATTCATTCAGAAGATGGCGGAAGAGGTGGACGTTGAGCTTAAGGGCGGCGACAAAATCGTACTGAGTAACGGCGCAGAGCTGCATTTCCTCGGCACGTCTGCTGCAACAGCGCAGTCATATACGGGCAACCTGAAGTTCGACGAATTTTTCTGGGTCAGCAACTTCACCAACCTGCGAAAGGTTGCGGGGGCGATGGCAACGCTAAAGGGGCTGACGCGTACCTACTTTTCCACGCCGTCAGGTGAAACCCATGAGGCTTACCCGTTCTGGACGGGCGATCGCTGGAATGAGAAACGCCCGAAGGCACAGCGCAAAGCGTTTGATGTGGGCTGGAAAACGCTGAATAGCGGGCTGTTATGCCCGGATAAAACCTGGCGTCAGATAGTTACCCTGAAGGACGTGATAGACCACGGCTGGGAGTACACCGATCTTGAAGAAATTCAGGATGAAAACAGTGAGGATGAATTCCGCAACCTGTACATGTGCGAGTTCGTTCGCGATGGAGAGTCCGCCTTCAACCTTAACGCCCTGATTGGCTGCGGCGCAGATGGTTACGACGAATGGCCGGACTGGAAACCTTTTGCGTCCAGGCCGATGGGTAATCGCCCGGTCTGGATCGGCTATGACGCCAACGGCAGCAGCGGCAACGGTGACAGCGGCGCGATTTGCGTTGTGGTGCCGCCACTGGTGCCGGGCGGTAAATTCCGCACGGTGGAAACGGAGCAGGTGCGCGGCCTTGAATTTGAAGAGCAGGCAAAAGTTATCGAAAACTTCACCTTCAAATACAACGTCCAGCATGTGGGTATCGACGTGACGGGCGGTAACGGTGAGGCCGTTTACCAGATAGTGAAGAAGTTTTTCCCGATGGCGATGCCCTACACCATGTCAATGACGTCAAAGCGCGCCCTAGTGCTGAAAATGCTACAGCTGATCCGCGCGGGTCGCTGGGAGTATGACCGCAGCGAGCGCGCCCTGATCAACGCCTTTAACTCTGTTCGCAAGGTAAAGACACCTGGCGGATTCATCACCTATGACACTGACCGCTCGCGCGGCGTCAGCCACGGTGATTTAGCCTGGGCGAATATGCTCGCCATTATTAACGAACCGCTGGGCCAGGAGAGTGGCAGCGGCGGGTTTGCTATGGAGTTCTGATGAAGAAGCGCACCTACAATAACAAACACACTGCCAGCCGCGGCAGTGCAGGACAGCCTGATATATCTGACGCGCTCAGAAGCGATCCGGCGCTCAGCGCCTTCACGTTTGACGGACCATATTCAGTAACAGACGGCTATGATCTGCTGGACAGCATGTGTTGCGTAGATAATGGCCGGTACTATGAAACGCCAATAGACTGGAAAGGGTTAACCCGTGCGTTCGCACAATCCCCGCTGCATCAGTCGGCGCTTTACTTCAAACGCAATGTGCTGACCGGGTGTTTTATCCCTCATCCGTTACTCTCGCGGCAGGCCTTTTCTGCGTTTTCACTGGACTGGTTTGTCTTTGGTAATGCCTATCTTGAACGTCGCTCTAACCTTCTGGGTGCTCCGCTCAGACTCCAGCACGTTCCGGCGCTGAATACGCGGCGGGGGAGCGACCTTGATACTTACTGGTTTATCCGGCAGTGGAAGGACGAATACGAGTTTAAGGCGGGGCAGGTCTGCCACATCATGAACCCGGACATTCATCAGGAAATCTATGGCATGCCCGAATACATGGGGGCGCTGCTGTCCGCCAGCCTGTCACATTCCGCCGACAAGTTCCGCAAACTCTATTACGACAACGGCTCCCATGCCGGATGTATTCTCTATGTCGGTTCGGAGAAGGTGGATCAGGAAAGCATAAAGGTGGTGCAAAAGACGCTGTCACAGGCCAGAGGAAAAGGCTCCTTCAAAAACGTGCTGATACATGCACCAGGTGGCGGCAAAGACGGCGTGCAACTGTTGCCGTTCAGCCAGATATCGGCAAAGGATGAGTTTCTTAACATCAAATCAGCAACGCGCAACGATTTGCGGGACGCTCACCGCATTCCGCCGCAGCTGATGGGCGCAATGCCGGAAGGCAACGGCTCGCTTGGTGATGTTGAGAAGGCCGCGCGCGTCTTCGCTATCAACGAAATGTTGCCCGTGATGGAAGCCATGAAGGGCGTCAATGACTGGCTCGGTCAGGAAGTGATCCGCTTTAATCCCTACGCTCTACTCAAAGACGAGTAACCCGCTCCCCCCGCCGCACTTCCTGCGGCGGTTCTCCTTCAGTAATTTTCAATCCCCGCATGACCGGCCACCACCTGAACACCACTCAGCGCAGCATTTAACACCCCTCACTCAGAGCGCATCAGCGCCATTCTGGCAGGCGCAATCTGCAATTTACCCCGTACACATCCAGAAGTGAGAAAACGCGCGGAGAAGGCGAAAAAGGCCAGAGAATGGCAATTAAAGGCATCACCTCCCGACCCTCCGTCGCGTGGGCTGTTCCCCCGTCACCTGCGCGCGACATTTGCTTCGTTTTTTGTGCATTTGCCGATCCGGGGCCAGACCGCGCCACCACAGGGCGGAAAGGGTATAAATTGCATCAGAAAAATTGTGCAAATTTGTGCACTATTGTGCATGTAAATTCATAAAAATCTAAAGAAAAAAGGCCGCTTTCGCGGCCATGAAAATTACGTGTCGAGAGAAATCTGTGTGCGCAGTTGAATAGGATTTAGAATTGTATATCGCTGGCGAATAACATTATATAAATCAAAGTCTTTTACCCTTACACTTATTACCATCGCATATTGCATATCAGGGGCTGAAACCCCCTTAACATGGCGCGAAGAATCTCGGGCGTGATACCGTATATCAAAAACTGGATCGCTTAATAATGTATCAGCACTGAATTTTTTGCTTCTGTGCAAACAAGTTTCCCACTTATGACCTTCACTCCTACACTCCCTTTCGGTCTTATACTGGCTTTTTTGACCAAAGAAATCATCAGTATCGGCATCGTCTAGGCCGAATCTTGGACGGAAAGTTACCTGCATACCCGCCCTTGTATAGTTTACTGAATGTTCAGGATCAACTGGGGTTTGAATGCATAAAGTAGCAGTAAGCTCAAATGCTTCGTCAAAGGGAACATCGGGGAATGGGATCGGTGCCCTTAAATATTTATTTTTTGCTAATGAACCATAGTAAATTACTGTAGCAGTATCATTTGCACAATCGATTAAAACGTTAGGATCCTCACTAAACCGTCCCCAACCGATATGTTCACGCGAATATTTTCTTGATGTTTCAGCATGATGAACAAGCAACGCTTTCAATGCGATGGTGTTCAATGGGGTTCCTGATAGAGCCGCGACTCCAGCGGCCGTTCTCAATGCTAATGGAGAGGCATAACTGGTTCCTTGAACTCCGACTATAGAACCAAGCAGCGGGTTGTAAGTGTAAAAAGGCTCGTCGTCGCTTCCACCAAAAATAATACCATCAGGTTTAACGAATCCGGGGCTTCTGCCAGGGCCAATACAGCTATATGGTGCCCGCCCCCATTTTTTACCGCTACGATCAGCAGCACCAATCGCTAGCGCGTTTACCATATCGGAAGGAGGTTGTATTCTCGCTGCATCACCGTCCTCATGACCATCATTCCCAACAGCAACAGTAAGTAATATCCCATGCTTAGCACAGATTTGGTCTAAAACAGCAGTCCATGCATGAACCTCATCATCGCCAATTGGAAGATGAGGACCAATACTTAGATTAGCGAACTTATAGTCACCACTATCAAGAACGGACTGTATTTTCTTAAGGACATCAAACAAATCCCAATCGCCATTGTCACCTGATGTTGGTGAAAGAACTCTATAATGATCTACATTCATAAACGGTCTTTCAAAAGAAGGTGCATTTTCCTCGACACGTCCGAATAAGAAAGTTGATGTTACTTCATTACCGTGCTGCAATAATAATCCGCTTGTCTCTTTGGTGTCTGGATACACGTATTCCGTAACCCAATTACTCAAGTCAGCTGTCCCCAAGCCACCATCAAAAATTGCAATACGTTCGGATTCAAGAACAGCTTTAGAATTAGGGAATTCTGGTGTAACTATATTAGATAACTTTCTGACAATGTTCGGCTGAGTACACCTTAAAGACGGCATCGGCCGCACAACGCGGATTAATGAAAAATCGAGGGTTTTTTTCATATCTTCAGGTCGCGCGTGTGCAACGATGAAAGTCAGCCCACCAACTTGGATTTTACTTTTGTAATCAACAGAGACGCCATATTGTTCTGCATAGTTAATATAGGCTTTAACGATATCATCGTCTTCAACCCCAGCATGAAGAACCACTTCAAATTTTATCAAATCACTTTTCGCATGCTCAAAATTGCGTGCTCTCTCTTTTCCTTCAAAAAAGCTAACACTTTCAATTTCGATCAAATCCTTTTGTACGCCCTTCGGAGCTGTAGGGGAATTCAAAATTTCCTTAAATCTTATAACGGCATCATCATCACCGCTGACAAAAAGTTGCGCCGTTACTAAGTCCTTATTCTGATCGCACTGACGTGCCGCTTTCCGTGGGCGAATGATTACCTGACGGCTACCGACATCCCGTAAACCTGTCGCTCTAAGCAACCCTTCAGGAAAGTAGCTTTTACCTAAAAACGCTGGGTGTAAAGTTAAATTGAATACACTCTCACCCCTTGGCTTAGCCGCATCATCCAAACTGCGAAAGCATGAGAGTAAAGTATCAATCTCGGGGTTTAAATGCTCCCTTACTTCTTCAAGAGTATAGGGATAGCGCTTACCATCCCTTCCTTTAGGCAAAGGTTCCTTTTTTGTCAGCACATGACCGTTACCTAAAAGTAAGTTCCTTTCCATCATTTAACCCCCCACTTTTGTAATTTATTCGCGATTGTTGGATGTGAAACACCAACTAATTCAGCTATCTTCCTATTTGAAATACCGTCAAAATGATATTTAATTATATTGAGATCATTATCGCTAAAATCATCTAATGAAACCCTCTCCGTAACTACGGCTTCTATTAATGAAGTTTCAAATGGAATATTCCTAAGCACTTCATTCTTTTTGGAGAAATTCAAAATACGGTTAATAATGGCAAAGGACATGCCATCTAATAATGGTGCAAGTTTTTTAGATAGTTCAGGCTCAATATCATGATTGACTAAATATCTATCTATCAGTTCTACTGATGGCATATTAAATTTAAGGATGTGCTCAAATCGACGCCAAACAGCCGGATCTAAAATATCAGGGTGATTAGTCGCAGCAACAAGAAGCGAGGTCGCTGGCCATTCATCTATGGTCTGTAGGAGTACAGTAACTAAACGTTTTAATTCTCCAACGTCCCTGTCATCATCACGTCTTTTTGCAACAGCATCAAATTCATCAAGCAAAAGGACACATGGTTTCTCTTTGGCATAATCCATAACGGATTTAATATTATTGCCTGTTTTTCCCAAAAGAGAACTCATCACAGATGAGAGATCCAATGTTAAAAGAGGTAAATTTAACTTTGCAGCAAGCCAATGTGCGGACATTGTTTTGCCTACGCCTGGCGGGCCAGAAAGTAAAACCGTCTTTACAGGTTCAAGACCGGCTTTGAACAAAGAAACTGCATTCTCTCTTTCGTTAACAATTGACTCCAGCTTCTTTGAGATATCCGTATTCCATACAGGTTCTTCAACAATTGCGTTGACAGATGTTTCCTGCAAAAGGTTTCGTCTGGAGTCTCCATCCACAGGCATAGGAGCATTACTAGATGCCCCACGCAATACTGTTCCCTCAGCAACTAACGAAGCCAGCTTAGAAGCTAAGGTCTCATCATTTTTACGGATGTTGTTAATCATCTTTCTGCATAGGAGTGTAAATGCATTTGCATTGCCTTTGATGCCTTGCTCGATGAGTTTGAAAAGTTCATCCTCCCGCACATTTACCATAAAACCCCCAATAAAACATAAACTTGCATAAGTTGGTAACTATGTTAATGAAAATTAATGCCTAATATTACCACTCTGAATAGCGTTATTCAAAGAGTATCCTCACTTTTTTACTGTATGGATAATCAGCATAAAATCTATCCAGTAGGTTTACTCGAACATACTGTCAATACTCGTTTCCAGCGATTGATAAGTTCTACAGTTTTATCTTTTATCTCCTTCACTTGTGTCGGCAGCATGCCTATTCCTGAACCAGCACGACTACTTGATTTTAACTTCCCATTGCTTACGCTCATTACCTGATCCCCACAGGCTAAAGATGAACCAGCAATTAGCGATCTGACCATTGCAGCGCTGGCATCAACCCCGCGTAAAGAAAGAAGCTCATGAATATGTTTCTCTTTGATTGATAGCCCAGCCCCTTCTTGCCGTTGATGTGACAGTTTCTTACGAGTTCGCTTCAAGTCCTCTTTCAATCTCTGCGCCAGTTCCCTCTTTTCCTGCCGGGAAAGCGCATCAAAATTCACCGTCTCACTCACTTCATGATCGGCATGTTCAAGACCGTCAGCGCCTGCCGCGGGATCCCGCGTACAGTTATTGACAGAACTCCGAGGTGCGGCGTTGCCGCCTGAAAAACCAACGTCAACGGCCACACCGTCAGCGCTCTGGCGCTTCGGCACGATTTTGTATTGAGTGGTGCGGGTGAAGATCAAAGAGTCATTGCCCGTAATCGGGCAATAGATACCGGTGATTCGCTGGACATCATCGCCGTAGGCGTTGCCGTTTTCGGTGGTTTCATAGTTCAGACGGATGCGCAGCTTATCGCGCTCAACCAACGGGCCACCCTGGGCTAACACGTAGTTATCCCACTCACCCTCGTTAGCAGCCTGCCGGGCGGTTTCCAGTTCAGGGTGTAACACCAGTTCACGATCGCCCAAGCGGCGAAGCTCGCGATATACCGTGACCGGCGCACCGCCGATCTGCTGAAACTGGCGAATAGACCAGCGCGACGCCCACGCGCTAACGCGGAGAGACATTTCTTTCAGGTCTTCCCCGGTTTCGTCGTCCTTCTCACCATCCAGCGCGAAGCCGTCGATATTCTTCGAAATGTATTTCGCTATGTAGCCGGTTGCACTGCCGTGGGCATCGTCGATCGGCACGACCTGAAAGCGGTTTTCCTGCGCTCCCGGTTCGTTGCCGTCTTCTTTCAGGGCATATTTACGGAAGATTTCGCGCGCATGCTCAACGCATTCCGGGCGCATAAAAAGAAGCAAATGCCAGTGTGGCGTTGCATCGTGGTGCGGTTCGGCCACGCGGAAACCAAAGACGCGGATCCCTTTTCTCTTCCACGCTGCGCGAGTTCTCGCCCAGACTTTGCAAAGATATTGCTGCGTCTCGCGCGGCGACGCGCCACAGTATTTATTATTGCGGTGCCCGTTATGCTGCATGGAGTGGTAACGGGAAGGCGCGGTAAGCGTATAGAAATCACCGGCCAGCCCTTCCAGCTTCGCCAGATCTTCAAATCCGCGCATTCTCGTCATGAGTTCACGGCGACGATTGGCCGGATTGGCAACACTACCGGCGACTTTATCGATCAGTGAAATACGCTCGCCCGTGTCCTGGTCTTCCAGTTCCATAGCCTTAAGGTATTCACGGTTAGCCTTTTTCTGGGCCAGCCATTCCGTAAGGCACGGGGCGCTACTGTATGGAGAGGATTTTTTCTGGACGTATCCCGTTGCAATCATCAAATGCTCACGCCAACGGGCATGAATACGGCGCAGGCGGTTTAACCACCACTGCGGTGACTCAAGACGAAGAACCGCGCGTAACGCGTCCTCCGCTTCCAGTTCTTCATTGCAATACGCTGTCCAACCGGGGATCGGCGTTTTTAGATGCACCGCAAGCGACGCAATACGTCCATAGCCAGAAAGCGCCGCGAACTCAGGATCGCCGGTTCGCGCCAACTGGTGATCGGACTCGCGTATAAACTCGCTAGTAAAGATATCGGCAAGTGTATAAGCCAGTCTTTTTAACTCTTTCTTCCCTGCCCAGAGCATACGGAAAAGCTGATCGCGGATTGGCAGCAGAATACCGGGCATCACAGTGTCAGGCTGGTAAACACTGTTCACGCTATCAATACGCGTTAATACGTGGCGCTCAAAGGTATTAACCAGCCAGTGATCTGCCGCTTTGCGGTCTTTCGCGTCCAGCGCATCAAGCTTCGCGGCAAAGTGGCGGCGGATATACTGCGGAAGGGAAGCCAGACGGCGACGCAGCAGCTTGCTGCGCTCCGGCTTTTCATCCTCCGCTACCAGTTCACTGAACGCAATATGCTTGCGGGTGCCGTCCGGCGTGAGATAGTCGAAACCATCCAGCCCCGGCGCTACATCAACGCCAATCGGCTGGTATGGTTTGTTCCCGCCATAAGCGTAAGGGACTGCATTGTCAGTGCTACCCGGATACGGTGGAGGTGGAGAAGGGGCGCGACGGCCACGGGTTGCCGTGGTCATAATTGAACTAAATCCCCTACTTTAACGGCTTTGGCTTCCTCTTCTGATTTCTTCAGAATTGTGGTTATTGATTCCCTTCCATAAGCTGTTACTTTCGCCTCAACCAACCAATACGGCACAATCTCGCCACGACTCACACTTATGATTTCAACGATCCAGGCGTCTATAAGATTCATTAAAACGCCTCCAGATCGTCAAACGTGCCCGCCGCAACCATCGCGTTGTAAGTCGCATCACCCATCACGGCGCCACAATCAGGGCAACCGCCGCCGTAACGCCCGCAGCAGTCGCAGACAGAAAGCACGCCGATCACTTCTTTAGCCTTCTGGCGGTTGTCTTTGTCAGTGCTAACGGAACGTTGCACGCTGATTTCGTGCATCTTGAAGGGCTGATAAATCGCGCGGGTGGCTTCGGTGTCGCTGTTGGAAATGACGACCTTCACGCCATGCTTACGGTTAACTTCCAGCAGTGCCTGGACTAACTGGCGGTGGTTGTCTTCCGTGAATGGTTCGGTGTGGTATTGGGTAAAATCGGCTGTTTTGCTTTCAGGCAGGTAAGGCGGATCGCAGTAAACGAGAACATCGCCACCCGTGACGACCTGTAGAGAACGCTGGAATGGCGCGCAAAGAAATATTGCCTTTGTATCGTTGGCCTTTTCGGCAAACAGGCGGATTTCATTTTCAGGAAAGTAGACGCTCTTATACTTGCCAAACGGCACGTTAAAGCCGGTCTTACGGCTGTAACGGCATAAACCGTTATAACCGTGGCGGTTCAGATACAGGAATTGAGCAGCACGCATCATGCACGCCATTTCAGCGCCATAACGCAACCCACCGCTTTTTACCGTACCCGCCTGCTTATTGAACGCGGCGCGGACTTCGTTGTATCCCTGCGGGCTGTTCTTACTGTTAAACAGTTCGCGGGCCGCATCGATCACTAAGTCCGGGTAACGGGTGACTTCCCGATACAGGTTAATAAGATCCGGGTTGATATCAGCCAGCACATAGCGACGGTATTCAGTCGCCAGAAATACCGATGCGCCGCCGACGAACGGTTCGATCAGGCAGTCGGTTTTAAGAAGATGCGGCAGCAGGTCAGGAAGGACACGGGTTTTACCCCCTGCCCATTTGATGAACGGGCGGATCATTTTACAGGACTCCGTAATGGGAAGCAGGAATAGAAGGGCGCTGCAATTCTTCAATGCAGTGCTGGCGCAGATTGCTTATAAAATTGGTTGCTACAGACCCACTGGCAGAAAGGGTTAACTCACCATCACGGCGGGTTTTAATGGTTAACCCTTCATTTTCGATAGCAGGTAAAAGAACATGCAAAATGAAACTATATTGATCACGTCTGGTCATAATCTCTTCCTCAAAAAAAGAATGAGTTGAACCGCCGCCCCTTAATAAATAGGCGGAGAAAACAGAGTTGATTTTTTAAAACCGAATTACTTAATTAGCTTTTTAAATAATTCAGCCAGTGTACGCAGGAAGCCTTTATTTATTTTTTGGGTATAAATAAACGGTTTATTTTTACCTTTGATAAATTGAACCTTCACCGGTTCGGGCTTAAAAAATCTTCCGTCCGGAGTTTCCAGCCAGCCGCGTGAGTTTTTGAAGTGTGTGACCTGGCACCCGTGCTTAAGCAGGCTTGCCAGTGATGGGCCTTCATCGTGCATTACTGCCCCCTTGCTTATACATCTGATCAACCGTGTGCATAGCTTCCGCTAAAGCAAAGTCACGCCCGTAATAATCGCCATTACTGGAAATACAATAAGAGTGCTTAAACGTAAAAGGATTACGTGGGCATTTCTGAATAGTGAAGCCACGATATAAATACGAGTGACAACTTAACTGTATTAATTGCACAGCCACAAAAGCCCCCTCACATTCCCAATTTAAGTAATTCACCATCAACATGGCGGGCCACATCTTTGGTTATTTTCTTAATCAACTTTTTATCCCTGATCATGAACTCGCCGCTATTGGTGCGAATCATGAAGCCCGTTTGCATATTTTTTAAATGGGTGTCCAGAATGTCGTTGCATTCACGCACCCGGTTTTCGCGGTTGGCTGTTGTCTGGCTCATCGCGATAACCTCAAAGACCGATCCACAACAACCACGCGTCGCGCTGCTCTCTCGGACGGTTGTAGTAGGCGTCACGCATTGCGCGGTTGAACTCAGGGATATAGATCCAATTCTCAGCACGGGCGCCCAGGCTTTCCGGGTTCTTCCACGGGATGATCGGCAACTTACCGTCTTCAATCATGCTCTTAACTGTGGCGGGCTTCTTACCGATCAATTCGGCAAATTTTGGGTATGGAACCGCGTCAACAGCGTGACGCACTTCAATGAACCCCTCTAACTCTTTGTCTGTCATAGTGTTTCACCTCTCATTGAAGATAGGCCGGGATTTTTAGCCACGCCCGGCGCGTGGTATTCTGGTGTTTCCACACAACCAGAAAGGAGATTTTTATGTCTCAGAAAGAAGTACCTATCTACATTCCTGCTGAACTTGAGTACCTCGTTGCTAATGATCTGGCTTGCTTACGCTTCCACTACCACTTAGCTTCACCTACAAAACTGCCCGAAGCTGGTGAGCTGTTTACTGGTTTAACCGTTGAGCAAGCGAAAGACACCGTAACCTTCCTTCAGCAATACATTGCTAAAGCTGAACTTGCCGCTTCACTGGTCCCGAAGCGGAGCCACTAGTTTTAACCGTCCCCGCATAACGTCCATTTGGGAAATAACTACGGCGGAATTCAGCAACATGGATTCCGTCACTTCTGTTGTCCTGCTCAAGTCTTCCACTCATTTGTGCTAATCTCCGCATTAGCGCTAGGCGCTTATTTCGGCTTGTAACTGCTTATATTGGCGGTTGCCTTTTCGTTGCAATGGTATCAATTGAGACCTACTAAGGAGAAGAATATGGTATCAAATGAGACCCAGTCAAGCGGGATTGGGGAAAAAATACGAGCAATTAGGGATGCAGAGGGGCTATCCAGAACTCAATTCTTTGAATTGACTGGTATTCCGGCAGGCACTCAAAAGCATTACGAGATGGGGAGAAGAGAAGGCGTTGGTAGTGAAATATTGTTGAAGATCACACAACATCCCCGTTTTGCAAAATATACGCTCTGGCTAATGACTGATAAGACCGCCCCTCAAGCTGGTCAAATCGCACCGGCCCTCGCACACATTGGGCCAGAGTTAACTGGATCAGACCACTCAGAGACACAAACTGGTTAACCATTTATAAACATTACATTTTCACTATCTGTTACCAGGATGGGGAAATAAACGCCGGAGGGCTTTCTTATGTCGATTAAGAAGCTCGAAGGTGGTCAATATGAAGTAGACGTGTGGCCTCGCGGGCGTAATGGAAAACGCATCCGCAGGAGATTTGAGAAGAAACAAGAGGCGGTTCTTTTTGAGCGTTATGTATTGGCTAACGCCGATAAAAAAGAATGGCTTGGTGCGAGCGTAGATCGCCGCACGTTAAGCGAGTTGTTAGATACCTGGTGGCTGCTATATGGACAGACTCAGGAAAATGGCGAGATAGAAAAGCGGCACCTGAAAAAGACTATCAGGGCGCTGGGAGATCCAGCAGTTAACCGGCTTGATAAGCGCACTATTGCCCGGCACCGCAGCCAACGGCTGGATGACGGGATCAGCGCCGCCACGATCAACCGGGATATATATCGTTTTTCCGGCATGTTCAGCACGTTGATTAAGCTGGATGAGTTCAGCAAGGAAAACCCTTGCAAGGGACTGGAACCGCTCAAAGAAACGCCGCCAGCTATGACCTATCTCGCCAAATCAGAGATCAGCAGGCTGCTGGATACCCTGACCGGCGATGATCGCCGTGTAGCGCTGTTATGTCTTAGCACTGGCGCGCGTTGGGGAGAGGGCAGCACGCTGCGAGGTGAGCAGGTTAACCATGGGCGTGTGACGTTCCTCAAAACCAAAAACGGGAAAAAGCGAACGGTTCCAATATCGGCAGAGCTGGAGAAGGAGATCAAGACCAGTGACACCGGGCCGCTGTTCAAAGTTGATTATGAAAACTTCTGCGAACGGCTCAGGCAGGTTAAACCAGACTTGCCACGCGGACAGGCTACGCATGTGCTCCGGCACACGTTCGCGAGCTGGTTCATGATGAACGGGGGCAACATTATCGCGTTACAACAGATCCTTGGTCATGCGAGCATTCAGCAAACGATGGTTTATGCTCACCTTGCCCCTGATTATCTGCGACACGCGGTGACGTTAAACCCACTTGGCGGAGGGTTGGCGGTGTGACAATGTTGTCTACATCTTGTCTACACCCGTAACGCTATACCCTTCTTGTAACTGCTTATGGCTGTTGCAAGGAGGATTGATTTATAAGGGATTTTTTCTAAGTACCTGATAAAAAAAACCCCCACATAATGTGGGGGAAGACAGGGATGGTGTCTATGGCAAGGAAAAACAGGGATCTTACTCGGTCGTGCTGGTACTACTCGTCTTCTGGGCAGAAGGGGGTTGTAAACCAGAAAGCTGCGCTTGCATCTCTTTCATGCGTTGCTCGTGCTTCCTGTTAAGTACATCTTTTTGCTCGGGAGACAGAAGATTAAACATCTGGTTGCGGATGCGGGCCATTTCGACCTGGCGGTCCACTTGTTCCTGAGCCATTAATTCGGCTTGAGCCCTTACAGCGGCCTGATTAAATTTTTCAGCGGTCACCAGCCTGTGCATAGTTTCCATCTGTTCTACATTTACATGAGGCAAATCTTTACGGGCCTGATGCATTAGGTCGCGCATTTGTTGGCGCTGTTGCTCGGTCAGATTCACACCATCAAACAGTGTGTTGCGTTCCTGAGGCTTATCCAACAACGTGCTATCATGTTCTGCTGGCATCGCCGACACTGGTTTTGCGCCATCTGCTAAAACGACACCTGAACTCAGCGTCAGAAGCGTGGCCAAACCAATTGAAGCTGCCTTAAACATCACATACTCCTAAAGTCTTTATCGCTCATCGCGAATCATTGAAAAGCAGTCTAAACCTGCTGCTGCAAACAAGCGTCAGTGCTTGTAAAAGTACGTAAAGTCATGGAATAGCGGCAATTGATGACGTATTTTGCGTCTAGAGGTAAATACAATGAATAAAATTTTGTTAGTTGATGATGACCGTGAACTGACTTCACTTTTGAAAGAATTACTCGAAATGGAAGGCTTTAATGTTGTGGTGGCTTACGACGGTGAGCAGGCATTAGAGAAAATCGATAATACCATCGATCTTCTGTTACTTGACGTGATGATGCCGAAGAAGAACGGCATTGAAACCCTTAAAGAATTACGCCAGCGCCACCAGACGCCAGTGATTATGTTAACCGCTCGCGGCAGTGAATTAGACCGTGTTCTCGGCCTCGAACTGGGTGCCGATGACTATCTGCCAAAACCGTTTAACGACCGTGAACTGGTTGCGCGCATCCGCGCCATGTTGCGCCGTTCCAACTGGAGCGAACAGCAGCAAACCAATGAAAATAATGGCTCGCCAACGCTGGAAGTCGACGGGCTGCAACTTAACCCCGGCCGCCAGGAAGCCAGTTTTAACGGTGAAGCGCTGGATCTCACCGGGACTGAATTTACCCTGCTGTATTTACTGGCAAAGCATCTCGGACAGGTCGTTTCACGCGAGCATCTGAGCCAGGAAGTACTGGGCAAACGTCTGACGCCGTTTGACCGTGCCATCGATATGCATATTTCTAATTTGCGCCGTAAATTGCCCGACCGTCAGGACGGACATCCGTGGTTTAAAACCTTGCGCGGACGCGGTTATCTGATGGTTTCTGCTTCATGATAAACAGCCTTACGGCGCGCATCTTTGCCATTTTTTGGTTCACATTAGCGCTGGTGCTGATGTTGGTATTGATGGTGCCGAAACTCGATTCTCGCCAGATTACGCCGTTGCTCGATAACGAACAGCGGCAAGGCCTGATGATTGAACAACATGTCGAAGCCGAACTCGCCACGGATCCGGCTAATGACCTGATGTGGTGGCGCAGGCTGTTTCGCGCGATCGATAAGTGGGCTCCGCCGGGCCAGCGCCTGTTGCTGGTCACCAGCGAAGGCCGCGTCATCGGTGCGCAGCGCAATGAAATGCAGATCGTGCGTAACTTCATCGGGCAGTCTGACAACTCCGATCGTCCGAAGAAAAAGAAATATGGCCGCGTTGAAATGGTGGGGCCATTTTCTGTTCGTGACGGCGAGGACAACTATCAGCTTTACCTGATGCGTCCGGCCAGCAGCTCTCAGTCTGATTTTATCAATCTGATGTTTGACCGCCCGCTTCTTTTGCTCATCGTCACAATGCTCATCAGCGCTCCGCTTCTGCTCTGGCTGGCATGGAGTCTGGCGAAACCTGCACGTAAGTTGAAAAACGCCGCAGATGACGTTGCACGGGGAAATCTCAAACAACATCCGGAACTCGAAGCCGGACCGCAGGAGTTCCTCGCGACTGGCGCCAGTTTCAACCAGATGGTCAGCGCGCTCGAACGCATGGTGACCGCGCAACAACGGCTGATTTCGGATATCTCGCATGAACTCCGTACACCGCTGACGCGACTTCAGCTGGCAACCGCGCTGATGCGTCGTCGCCACGGTGAAGGCAAAGAGTTGCAGCGCATCGAGAATGAGGCGCAGCGTCTGGACGGTATGATCAATGACCTGCTGGTGTTATCGCGCAGTCAGCACAAAAATGAGCTGTCGCGGGAAACCCTGAAGGCCAACGAATTGTGGGCTGGCGTGATTGATGATGCACAGTTTGAAGCTGAGCAGATGGGCAAAACCCTTGAGGTGACCTCGCCTCCGGGCCCGTGGAAACTCATCGGCAATGCGGCAGCGCTCGACAGCGCACTGGAAAACATTGTGCGCAACGCCCTGCGCTATTCACATCATCACATCGCGCTGAACTTCGCTCACGACAACGAAGGTATCACCATTACCGTGGATGACGACGGCCCAGGTGTCAGTGAAGAAGATCGCGAACAGATTTTCCGTCCGTTCTACCGGACTGATGAGGCTCGCGATCGTGAATCAGGCGGAACTGGCCTCGGGCTGGCGATTGTGGATACCGCCGTTCAGCAGCACAGAGGTAAGGTTAAAGCCGAAGATAGCCCGCTGGGTGGCCTTCGCCTGATTATCTGGCTGCCGCTGCACCAGCGTTGAGTTTCTGCTATTCTGCGTCCCTCTATCAGGGGGACGCATGCTTAACATCGTTTTATTTGAACCAGAAATCCCGCCAAATACCGGCAATATTATCCGTTTGTGTGCCAACACCGGATGTCAGCTTCACCTCATCGAACCGCTGGGTTTCGGCTGGGACGATAAGCGCCTGCGCCGTGCCGGGCTCGATTATCACGAATTCGCTCACATCAAACATCACCCAAACTACGACGCTTTTCTCAGCAGCGAAAATCCGCAGCGTCTGTTCGCTTTGACCACCAAAGGCACGCCCGCTCACAGCGGCGTCAGCTATCAGGATAATGATTTTTTGCTGTTCGGCCCGGAAACGCGCGGCCTGCCCGCTACAATCCTGGATGCACTGCCTGCCAGACATAAAATCCGTATTCCGATGCTCGCAGAAAGCCGCAGCATGAACTTGTCGAATGCTGTTTCTGTGGTGGTTTACGAGGCCTGGCGCCAGCTGGGATATCCGGGTGCTTTACTCAAAGAGTAAACCGGAAGAGAAAAAATGAAATGAACCATGGCATGCAAGAACATGCCATCGGAAATCTGTCAGATACCGTCGCCAAATTCAAAACCCTGCGCGATACCGTTGAAATGCTGATCCATATCCATTGAAGGTCGTTCGCTTTCTGGCCGCCCGACGATGCGTGCAGGAACGCCTGCCGCCGTGGTGTGCGCCGGAACAGATTGCAATACCACAGAACCCGCCCCGATTTTTGCCCCTGCACCCACTTCGATATTGCCGAGAATTTTCGCGCCCGCGCCAATCATCACGCCTTCACGAATTTTCGGATGGCGATCGCCGACCGTTTTGCCCGTCCCCCCAAGCGTGACCGATTGCAGAATCGATACATCGTTTTCAACCACGGCGGTTTCACCGATGACAATCCCGGTGGCGTGGTCAAACATGATGCCGCAACCAATACGCGCCGCCGGGTGAATATCCACGCCGAAGGAGACAGAAATCTGGTTCTGGAAATAAATCGCCAGCGCTTTGCGATCCTGCTTCCACAACCAGTTACCGATGCGGTAAGCCTGAAGCGCATGAAAACCCTTGAGGTAAAGCAATGGCGTGGAGAATTTGTCGACCGCTGCATCACGCTGATGTACCGCCAGAATATCGCGGGCAGCGGAGAGGATCATTTGCTCGTCATTGCGGTAGGCTTCTTCGACCACTTCACGAATCGCCATCGCCGGCATGATTGGGTTGCCCAGCTTGTTAGCCAGAATGTAGCTCAGCGCGCTGCCCAGTGTTTCATGTTTGAGTAACGTCGCGTGGAAAAAGCTGGCCAGCATCGGTTCACACTCAGCCAGTGCTCTCGCCTCTGATTTAATGTTATTCCAGACCAGTTCTAATTCTTCTAGCGACATCACTTTTCCTTACGACTTAGCAGGTTTTGATAATAAAAAGCCGCCCTGTCGGGAAACCCAACAAGGTGGCTATGCTTCATGTCGCCTTTCAGTGGCTGTGTTTTTCGTCCTTGCTCGCACGGGCAAGCAGACTGATGGCCGCTTCACGGGCATCTTTACCGCAGTACAACACCTGGTAAATCTGTTCCGTAATAGGCATCTCAACGTTATTACGCTGAGCCAGCGCCCGTACTTCTTTCGTGTTGCGATAGCCTTCAACAACCTGACCGATAGTGTCCTGAGCAGTCTGAACATCTTTGCCCTGTCCCAGCATAATGCCGAAACGACGGTTACGTGACTGATTGTCTGTGCAGGTTAACACCAAATCGCCCAGCCCCGCCATGCCCATAAATGTCGCAGGATCAGCACCCAGTGCGGAGCCCAGACGGGTCATTTCGGCCAGACCACGGGTGATCAGCGCAGTTCGGGCATTCGCACCGAAGCCAATCCCATCGGACATACCGGCACCAATAGCGATGACGTTTTTAATCGCGCCGCCAAGCTGTACTCCGATAAAATCAGGATTGCTGTAAACCCGGAAACTCTTGCCGCAATGCAGCAACTGCTGAAGATCTTCAGCGAAGCTCGCATCGGTGGCAGCCAGCGAAATCGCTGTCGGCATCCCGGCAGCCAGCTCCTTGGCAAACGTCGGCCCGGATACTACGGCCAGCGGAATGGCATCACCCAGCTCTTCACGCGCGACATCCTGCAACAAACGTCCGGTTTCCGCCTCAAGCCCTTTCGTCGCCCACACTACGCGCGCATCGGCCCGCAAATGCGGTTTCAGCTGACGCAATACGTCGCCAAATACATGGCTCGGCACGACAACCAGCACATTACGGCTGGCCGCTAACGCGACAGACAGATTGGTTTCGAGCAGCAGATTATCGGGGAACGGAACATCAGGAAGGAATTCCTGATTACAACGGGCTTGTTGTAAGGCATTGATGTGGTCGGGATTGTGTCCCCAGAGCACAACGGGATGACCATTTCTGGCGAGAGTAATCGCTAAAGCGGTGCCGTAAGATCCGGCACCGATAACAGTCATTGACGCATTGACGGTTTTCATCAGGCATCCTGATGCGGTTCAGCACCTTCGCCTTCAGCTTGCTGTTGCAGATAGTTCATGAACAGAGCGTCGAAGTTAACAGGTGCCAGGTTCAGTTGCGGGAAGGTACCGCGTGAAACCAGGCTGGTGATGCACTCACGCGCATACGGGAACAGGATGTTCGGGCAGTACGCACCCAGGCAATGTGCCATCTGGTTGCCATCGATACCGGAGATAGTGAAGATACCACCCTGTTGAACTTCGCACAGGAATGCAGTTTCGTCACCCAGTGAAGAAGTTACGGTCACACGCAAGACGACTTCGTATACGCCTTCAGCGAGCTGGCTGGAAGCCGTATCAAGATCCAGTTTCACTTCCGGCTGCCAGTCCTGCTGGAAAACCTGAGGAGCATTTGGCGCTTCGAAAGAAATATCTTTGGTGTAAATACGTTGGATCTGGAAAGCCATCTCTGTGTTGTTTTGTTCTGACATGTGAGTAGTACCCTCGGGTTAATAGTCCTTTTAAACACTTAATGAAATTACGCGGCTTGCGGCATTAACCCAGTAACGGGTCAAGGCCACCACGCGCATCAAGTGCATGTAAATCATCGCAACCGCCCACGTGCTGCCCGTCGATAAAAATCTGAGGAACAGTCGAACGACCGCTGCGGGCGATCATTTTTTCACGCGTATCTGCGTCACCATCAATAGCGATTTCATCAAATGAAGCGCCTTTGCTATTGAGCAGGGCTTTCGCACGATGGCAGTAAGGACAGGTTGCCTTGGTATAGATTTCAATTTTAGCCATGGGTTCCACCTCTGGGTCGTAGATTTTAGTGCCGTTGCGACGGGGTCTGAATCTTACTTACCGCGAACTAAAGGCAGGTTTTCACCGCTCCAGCCGCTGATACCTTCTTTCAACGTGAAAACACGTTCGAAACCTGCTGCGATCAGGCCTTCTGCCGCCGTGCGGGAAGTCTGGCCGGTGGCACAGACAACGATAACCGGTTGCGCTTTGTGCTTGCTCAGTTCGCCCAGATTATTGTTTTTAATGTCTGCACTCAGCACATTTTGGGATTCTGCGATGTGGCCTTTGCGGAATTCTTCACGCGCGCGAACATCGACAACAACAGCATCTTCTTTGTTGATCAGGCGGGTAGCTTCGCCACGCGTGATCTCTTTCACTTTAGAAAAACGTGTTTTAAAGGTGGTCACAATTACTGCAATCAGTAACGCAACCCACGCCAGGCTGAGAACCGGATGCGCACTGATGAATGGCATAATATCTTGCATGGGGTGTAGCAACTCCCGTCAGTTGGGGGAAAATTCAAGGCTTCAGAGTATACCTGCGCGTCGGCGCAAATACAGCCAGTATGCACGGGCTAATGCCACAAACTGCGGCACATCCCGAAAAATTAACACGCCTTTATGCCGAAAGTTAACTCCCGCCGCGCTCCATCTTTGATCTCCCACGGCTATTCCCCTTTCAGCGCTGGGGTAAAATCAGCCCGCTTAAATGCACTTAGCCACGCCTGTTTTTTCACATCGAGCTGGCGAGCCTATTGAGCATTTCATCTTTCAAATTGAGGTCAATTGACATGTCGAGCAATAAAAAACCGATGGTTCTGGTTATTCTTGATGGCTACGGATTTCGCGAAGAACAACAAGATAACGCGATTCTGAATGCAAAAACCCCGGTCATGGATAAGCTGTGGGCGACTCAGCCTCACACCCTGATTGCTGCGTCAGGCCTTGACGTAGGCTTGCCTGATGGTCAGATGGGCAACTCCGAAGTGGGCCATGTTAATTTAGGCGCAGGCCGTATCGTTTATCAGGATCTCACCCGCCTTGATAAAGAAATCAAAGAAGACGACTTCTTTAATAATAGCGTACTGACCGGCGCGGTTGATCGCGCAATCAGCGCGGGCAAAGCCGTTCACATTATGGGTCTGCTTTCCGCGGGTGGCGTTCACAGCCACGAAGATCACATTATGGCGATGGTCGAACTGGCTCACCGCCGTGGCGCAAAAGCCATATATCTGCACGCATTCCTGGATGGCCGCGACACGCCTCCGCGCAGCGCTGAAGCCGCGTTAAAACGTTTCTCAGAGAAGTTTGCAGAAATCGGTACCGGACGCATCGCATCTATCGTCGGTCGTTATTATTCAATGGACCGCGACAACCGCTGGGATCGTGTGCAACTGGCTTATGACCTGATGTCTCAGGCCAAAGGCGCATTCACCGCAGATAACGCTCTGGCAGGCTTACAGGCCGCTTACGCCCGTGACGAAAATGATGAGTTCGTGAAACCGACTGTGTTGCAGGCTGCCGGCGAAGAAACCGCGGCAATCAATGACGGCGACGCGATGATCTTCATGAACTTCCGGGCTGACCGTGCGCGTGAAATCACCCGGGCCTTCATCAACACCGACTTCGACGGTTTTGCCCGCGAAAAAGTGATCAGCTTCGGCGATTTCATCATGCTGACGGAATACGCCGCTGATATTAAAGCTGCATGCGCGTATCCGCCTGCATCATTGAAAAACACGCTGGGCGAATGGCTGATGGCGCATAAGAAAACTCAGCTTCGTATCTCCGAAACTGAGAAATATGCGCACGTAACCTTCTTCTTCAATGGCGGCATGGAAGATGCGTTTGAAGGTGAAGACCGCATACTGGTGAAATCACCAAATGTCGCGACCTATGACCTGCAACCGGAAATGAGTTCAGCAGAACTGACCGATAAATTGCTGGGTGCGATCGCCAGTGGCAAATATGACGCGATTATCTGTAACTACCCGAACGGCGATATGGTCGGACATACCGGCGTTTATGATGCTGCCGTCAACGCAGTTGAAGCACTGGATCATTGTGTTGCCCAGGTTGTGGATGCCGTGAAAGCCGCCGGTGGCCAGCTGCTGATCACCGCCGACCACGGTAACGCGGAACAGATGCGTGACCCGGCAACCGGCCAGGCGCACACAGCACATACCAGTCTGCCGGTTCCGCTGATTTACGTGGGTGGCAACGCGCAAGCAATCGAAGGCGGGAAATTGTCTGATATTGCGCCGACCATGCTCTCCCTGATGGGGATGGAAATCCCGGCCGAAATGAGCGGCAAACCGCTGTTTATCGCGCGTTAATTTCCGTTAAGAAAGCGAATTTAAGGCGTATCAGCGCAGGCTGGTACGCTTTTTTTGTTTGTGCATCAGCCGGTTGATTAGTGTTACGATAAGATAAGGGACAGCCATATTGTCTATCATCCACGGTCGACAAGCGGAAAAAAGTTTGAGCAAATTCATTCATTTCAGCCTGATGAGAACCCGCCTTTCCGCTCAGGACAAGGCCGTATCTGCCTTCCCATCTCCAGCCTTATTACTTTGCGCTTCATTGTTAACCCTCTCCGTGAGTGTGCACGCTGACGAAAACAAAGATCAGCTCAAAACCATTCAGCAGAACATTGCGGAAAAAGAGAAAAGCGTAAAGCAGCAGAAACAGCAGCGCGGAACGTTGCTGCAACAGTTGCAGGCTCAGGAAAAAACCATTGCTTCAGCCAGCACTCAGTTGCGCGGGACACAGTCGACACTGGCGACGCTGAACAAAGATATCGCCGGGCTGAATGCCTCTATCGATAAATTGCAAAAACAGCAGAAAACGCAGGAAGCTATACTTGCAAAGCAGCTGGATGCCGCATTCCGAATCGGCCAGCATAAAGGCCTGCAACTGCTGTTAAGCGGTGAAGAGACCGAGCGCAGCGAACGCATCATGGCCTATTTTGGCTATCTGAATGAAGCCCGCCAGAAAACCATCGAAGAACTCAAACAAACGCGTACAAAACTGGCAGAACAGCGGGTTTCCCTGCAATCGAAAGAAACTCAGCAAAAAAGCCTGTTAGGCGAGCAGCAGGCGCAGCAACAAAAACTTGAGCAGGCTCGTTCGGCGCGAAAACAAACGCTGACGGCGCTGGAATCCTCGTTACAAAAAGATGAGCAAAGCCTGACAGAGTTGCGCGCCAACGAAGCCAGTTTGCAGAATAAAATTGCCGCCGCTGAACGTGCAGCAAAAGCCCGCGCCGAGAAGGAAGCGCGCGAAGCCGCCGCCGTCCGGGCGAAAGAACAGCAGGCGAAGAAAACTGGCACCACCTATAAACCGACCCAAAGTGAGCAATCACTGATGGCGCGTACCGGCGGCCTGGGAAGACCATCCGGACAGAATATGTGGCCGGTTAACGGTTCGTTGATACATCGCTTCGGCGAACAATTACAGGGTGAACTACGCTGGAAAGGCATTGTCATTTCAGCTCGCGAAGGCAGTGATGTCCGGGCTATCGCCGACGGACGTGTCATTCTGGCGGACTGGTTACAAGGCTACGGTCTGGTTGTGGTTATCGACCACGGCAAGGGTGATATGAGTCTGTACGGTTACAACCAGGACGCACTGGTCAGCGTCGGCGATCAGGTGAGAACCGGTCAGGCCATCGCGAAAGTGGGAAACAGTGGCGGACAAGGCCAGCCATCGCTGTATTTTGAAATTCGTCGTCAGGGCCAGGCAGTCAATCCACAGCCGTGGTTGGGAAGATAGCATTGCGATATAAAAAGTCCGTTTTAGCTGCCCTTTGTGGTACTGCGTTTTTCGTTTGTCAGGTTCAGGCAGCGAAATTATCCATCCTGATTGATGACTTTGGTTATCGCCAGCATGAGGAAAACCAGGTACTTCAGATGCCTAAAGCGGTATCGGTCGCGATTTTCCCCAATGCGCCAGATTCGCAAATGATGATGAACAAGGCACATCAGCAGGGCCGCGAAATTCTGATCCACCTGCCGATGGCGCCGCTCAGTAAGCAGCCACTGGAAAGAAATACGCTGACACCGTCCATGAGTGCCGCAGAGGTGAAGCGTATTGTCGATCAGGCCATCAGTAACATCCCGTACGCGATTGGTATCAACAATCATATGGGTAGCGCAATGACCTCAAGCCTGACGGGGATGGAAAACGTCATGCAGGCGATGAATGCTCATAACCTGTTCTTTCTCGACAGCATGACCATCGGCAACACGCAGTCCATGAAAGCCGCTCAAGGCACCCGCGTGAAAGTCATCAAGCGCAATGTCTTTTTAGATGATGTGCAAAATGAAGCCGAAATCCGCCGCCAGTTCGAGCGCGCGATTCAGTTAGCCCGCAAAAATGGTTATGCCATTGCCATCGGCCACCCGCATCCGACGACGGTAAAAGTGCTGCAACAAATGCTGCCAAATTTACCGTCAGATATTGTGCTGGTGCGCCCAAGTGATTTGTTAGATGAAGCCCAGCGCAGCGCGCCTTCGGGCAAACCGGTGAATATCCCGTCTGCCAAACCATCACGCAAAGGCATCAGCCAGTGCAAGATCAAACATCCTGTCCAACCCGTTTACGCCGGTAGCCTGTTTAACGTCGTGGGAGAAAGCCTGCAATCGCTGCCAGCCATTCATTTCGTAGAGCGGCAATATGGGGTTTTGGTCGGCTTTGTTGAGAAACCAACCGCTGCGCCGGTGGTAGCAGAGCCAACTATTGCGCCTCAAAAATAACACTTCAGGGCCTCTTTGACACAAGAGGCCCCGCACATCAGTACGACCAACCCATACTACCAGTCCAAAATCACTTTTCCTGAGTGGCCGGACCGCATTGCATCAAACCCTTTCTGGAATTCATCTATCGGGAAATGGTGAGTAATCAACGGCGTGAGATCTAACCCTGACTGAATTAGCGCCGCCATTTTGTACCAGGTTTCAAACATTTCCCGGCCATAGATCCCTTTGATAAACAGCCCCTTGAAAATCACCTGATTCCAGTCGATGGCCATTTCTGTGGAAGGAATGCCGAGCATGGCAATCCGTCCGCCATGATTCATGGCACTGAGCATGCTGCGAAACGCCGCCGGTGCGCCGGACATTTCCAGTCCGACGTCAAACCCTTCTGTCATTGCGAGTTCTTCCATGACGTCCGGCAGGCTTTGCTGACTGACATTGACCGCCCTTGTCACGCCCATTTTTCGCGCCAGCTCCAGCCGGTATTCATTCATGTCGGTGATCACCACATGGCGCGCGCCGACGTGTTTGCAAATCGCGGCGGCCATAATCCCAATAGGACCGGCACCGCTTATCAGCACATCTTCACCGACGAGATCAAAAGACAGCGCAGTATGCACCGCGTTGCCCAGCGGGTCGAAAATAGCCGCCAGATCATCAGAAATATTGTCCGGAATTTTGAACGCATTGAATGCAGGCAAAACCAGATATTCCGCGAAAGCGCCCGGACGGTTGACCCCGACGCCCTGCGCATTTCGGCATAAGTGCGTGCGACCGCCCCGGCAGTTACGGCAATGCCCGCAGGTGATATGGCCTTCACCGGAAACCCGATCGCCGATGCTGAAGCCTTTAACTTCCTGGCCAATGCCGACAACTTCGCCAACGTATTCATGCCCTACCACCATCGGCACGGGGATCGTTTTCTGCGACCATGCATCCCAGTTATAAATATGGACATCCGTTCCGCAGATAGCGGTTTTGCGGATTTTGATCAGCAAATCGTTATGGCCCATTTCCGGTACCGGCGCATCCGTCATCCAGATGCCTTCTTCACGTTTGAGTTTTGCTAAGGCTTTCATGAAAACTCCTCAGGCGATCACGCCAAGTTTTTTGCCAATACGGGTAAAGGCTTCAACCGCCTTTTCGATTTGTTCCGTGCTGTGCGCCGCAGACATCTGAGTACGGATACGCGCCTGCCCTTGCGGCACTACCGGATAAAAGAAACCGGTGACATAGATGCCTTCCTGCTGCAAAAGCGCGGCAAATTCTTGCGCTAAACGGGCTTCGCCGAGCATGACAGGAATGATGGCGTGATCGGCGCCGGCCAGCGTGAAGCCTGCTGCGGTCATTTTTTCACGGAACAGTTTGGCATTACTGAGCAACCGTTCGCGCAGTTCACTGCCTTCCTCGAGCATGGAGAGGACTTTCAGGGAGGCGGAAACAATCGAAGGCGCTAAAGAATTGGAGAAAAGATAAGGACGTGAACGCTGGCGTAACCAGTCAATGACTTCCTGACGTGCTGCGGTATAACCGCCGGAAGCGCCGCCCAGCGCTTTGCCGAGCGTACCGGTGATGATATCTACCCGCCCCATCACGTCACAATATTCATGAGTACCGCGTCCTTCGGTACCGACAAAACCGACAGCATGGGAATCGTCGACCATAACCAGCGCATCAAAACGTTCCGCCAGATCGCAAACACCTTTCAGGTTAGCAATTACACCATCCATGGAAAATACGCCGTCGGTTGCGACCAGAATATGCCGGGCACCGTCATCTTTCGCCTGCTGTAAGCGGGCTTCAAGTTCGTCCATATTATTGTTGGCATAGCGATAGCGTTTCGCTTTGCACAACCGGACGCCATCGATTATTGATGCTGGGTTAAGCGCATCCGAAATAATGGCGTCTTCCTCACCCAGCAGCGTTTCGAATAAACCACCATTAGCATCAAAACAGGAGGAATAGAGGATTGCGTCGTCCATACCGAGAAAATCAGCCAGACGATGTTCGAGTGCTTTATGAGTATCTTGTGTACCGCAGATAAAACGCACCGACGCCATACCAAAACCATGGCTGTCGAGCCCCTCTTTCGCGGCCCGGATCAGCTCCGGATGATTCGCTAATCCAAGATAGTTATTCGCACAGAAATTGATGACCGGCTTACCGCCCGCGACAGACACTTCGGCTTGCTGAGGCGTCGTTAAAATGCGTTCTTCTTTAAACAATCCTTCAGCACGCGCCTGATCAAGCTGGTCTTCCAACTGCCGATAAAACGAAACAGACATACAGTATTCTCCTGAAATGACTCATTCACGGAATACATTACTAATCTGGATATGAAATAACGATGGAACTGCTCACAATATCTTTGTTTTGCAGCATAGTTCACGCCTTACGGTCTGAAACACAAGAATGCGTGTTATCGGACACCTTCCCAATGTGAGCTTCATAATGAAGTGTTATGATATTACCCAATTACAGGCTGCGCATGGTGCGCGGTTCTTAAAATGATTAAAGGTGGATCCCATGATTATCGTCACTGGCGGTGCTGGTTTTATCGGCAGCAATATTATTAAATCGCTCAATGATATGGGATACCGCGATATTTTGGTGGTTGATAACCTGAAAGACGGCACCAAATTCGTCAATCTGGTTGATCTGGATATTGCGGATTATTGTGACAAAGAAGATTTTATTGCCAGCATCGTAGCAGGCGACGATTTGGGTGATATTGACGCCATTTTCCACGAAGGCGCCTGTTCGTCCACCACCGAGTGGGACGGCAAATACATGATGGATAACAACTATCAGTATTCAAAAGATATCCTGCACTATTGCCTGGATCGCAGCATTCCTTTCCTTTACGCCTCTTCTGCCGCCACTTATGGCAGCCAGAGCACCAGCTTTGTAGAAGACCGTAAATACGAACAACCGCTGAACGTCTACGGTTACTCCAAGTTCCTGTTTGACCAGTATGTTCGCGAAATCCTGCCTCATGCGGATTCACAAATTTGTGGTTTCCGTTACTTCAACGTCTACGGGCCGCGTGAAGGCCATAAAGGCAGTATGGCCAGCGTTGCGTTCCACCTGAACAATCAGATCAAAGCCGGTGAAAATCCGAAATTGTTCTCAGGCAGCGAAGGTTTCAAACGCGATTTCATCTACGTGGGTGACGTAGCCGCCGTGAACCTGTGGTTCTGGCAGAACGGTGTTTCCGGTATTTTCAACTGCGGGACGGGCCGTTCAGAATCCTTCCAGGCCGTTGCGGATGCCGTCGTTGCTTACCACAAATCTGGCGATATCGAATACATTCCTTTCCCGGAAAAACTGAAAGGCCGTTATCAGTCCTTTACACAGGCCGATATGACCGCGCTGCGTAACGCCGGTTACGACAAACCGTTCAAAACGGTTGCTGAAGGCGTAACGGAATACATGAGCTGGCTTAACCGCACAGTATAAGTCCGCTGATTGAGGAATGGATTAACGGTATGAAAATACTGGTAATTGGGCCGTCATGGGTCGGTGACATGATGATGTCACAAAGTCTCTACCGCACGCTGAAAGCAGCGCATCCGGAAGCGCAAATCGACGTGATGGCACCTGCATGGTGCCGTCCTTTACTCGACCGGATGCCGGAGGTGCGTCAGGCTCTGCCGATGCCGTTAGGCCACGGTGCTCTGGAACTCGGTGAGCGTCGCCGTCTGGGCATTTCACTTCGTGGCGAACAATATCAGCGCGCCTTCGTGCTACCTAACTCGTTCAAATCAGCGCTGGTTCCGTTCTTTGCCCGCATTCCTCAGCGTACCGGCTGGCGTGGCGAAATGCGTTATGGCCTGCTCAATGACCTGCGTGTTCTCGATAAAGCCGCCTTTCCTCTGATGGTTCAGCGCTATGCCGCGCTGGGCTACGACGCGCAACAAATCCGCACCGCTGCCGACCTGCCGCAGCCGATTCTCTGGCCGAAATTACAGGTGTCAGAAGCGGAAGTGGCGGCGGTTAAAATCTCATTTGCCGTCAGCGATAACAGGCCGCTTGTGGGCTTTTGTCCGGGTGCAGAATTTGGCCCGGCAAAGCGCTGGCCGCACTATCATTACGCCGCTCTTGCCGAAAAACTGATTGGCGAAGGCCAGCAGGTGGTGCTCTTTGGTTCTGCGAAAGACCATCAGGCGGGCGAACAAATACGCCAGTCTCTGACGGAAGGCGCCCAGCCTTTCTGCCTGAATCTGGCGGGTAAAACGTCGCTGGATCAGGCTGTTGTAATGATTGCCGCCTGTCAGGCCGTCGTCAGCAATGACTCAGGGCTGATGCATGTAGCGGCCGCGCTGGATAAACCGCTGGTTGCTCTGTACGGGCCGAGCAGCCCGGATTTCACCCCGCCTCTCAGTCATCGGGCCAAAGTTATCCGCCTCATCACCGGCTATCATAAAGTCCGCAAAGGCGATGCCGAAGAAGGCTATCACCAGAGTCTGATCGATATTCAGCCAGAACAGGTCTATCAGGAATTAAGTCAGCTACTGAATTCGGGGAAGGAGCAGTAATGCGGGTTCTCATCGTCAAAACATCGTCAATGGGTGACGTCCTGCATACTCTCCCGGCACTGACGGATGCCATGCAGGCTATCCCTGGGATCCGGTTTGACTGGGTCGTGGAGGAAGGTTTCACTCAAATTCCCGGATGGCATCCGGCGGTAGACCGCGTTATCCCGGTAGCCATCCGGCGCTGGCGCAAAAACTGGTTTGGTTCCGAAACCCGCCAGCAACGTTGTGATTTCAAACGTGAAGTGCAGTCACGAACTTACGATGCCGTCATCGACGCACAAGGCCTGATCAAAAGCGCGGCACTGATTACCCGTGTCGCAAAAGGCGAAAAGCACGGTCAGGATTGCAAAAGTGCCCGCGAGCCTTTTGCCAGCTGGTTTTACAATCAACGTCACGAGATCGATAAAAAACAGCATGCTGTCGAACGCACCCGTGAGCTTTTCGCAAAAAGTCTGGGCTATCAAAAGCCGGCGACTCAGGGCGACTACGCCATCGCCGCACGCTTCCTTTCACATCCATCGCAAGATGCTGGTCAGTATCTGGTCTTCCTTCACGCCACTACTCGCGCTGATAAACACTGGCCTGAAGAGCACTGGCGCGAACTGATTGGCGTGCTTAGTACGCAGAATATCCGTATCAAACTGCCGTGGGGCGCGGAACACGAATATCAGCGTGCGCTGCGACTTGCAGAAGGTTTCCCTTTCGTTGAAGTATTACCCAAATTAAGCCTGCAAAATGTGGCCGAAGTGTTGGCAGGGGCAAAGGCTGTCGTTTCAGTCGATACCGGCCTGAGTCATCTGACTGCCGCACTGGATCGCCCAAATATCACGCTTTACGGCCCGACAGATCCTGGGCTGATCGGGGGATATGGGAAGAATCAGTTTATTTGCCGCCCGCTATCCGGGAATCAAATGGCGGACATTCTTCCTGAACAGGTAAAAACACTGCTCGATAAGGAGGCCGGTTAATCGTGGGATCTTTTTTCAAACAGATTTACCGATACACGCACCCGCGGTCATACAGGCACAATGAAAATTTATGGCCCTATATGAAAATAGACAGAGCGCGTTCGGGGGAAATAACTAAACTCGAATATCGCGGCCAGTATGTACCCATAGCCGATCTTTCCTCCTTAAAAGGAAAGTTTTCCGGGCCGGTAATGCTGACTGCCACCGGGCCTTCCGTAAAAGAAATTGATTTTACCCAACCCCCTCTCCCGATTCCGGCTTTTGGCGTTAACGGAGCCTGGTCGCTGAGCCAATTTTTTGAATTCTCGTTTTACGTTATCGTAGACATGGGATTCTTCGATAAAAAGCCCGAAATCGTAGCTAACATTATTGCCGCACGTAATTTGACCTTATTTACGACGGCGCATGGCATAGCCAGAATCGTTGATCGCTTCGGATTAAAAAATATTCAGTGTACATTAGCGCTTATCGAAGATGCTGCTTGTAGAATTTACCAGCCTGCACTCAAACCTCATGAGCTAAAAGATTTTTATGTTGTTAAAGAGAGCTCAGCTGAGTTTGCTCCGGACCGCGCAGATATCGGTTTTTCAACGGATATCCGGCAGGGGATTTTTGATGCCGGTACAGTGATTTACTGGGCATTACAGATTTCCCTGTATCTTGGTTTTACCGAACTGTTTATCGCAGGCCTGGATATGAACAACTTTGATAAACCCCGGTTTTATGAAAGCCAGAGCGATATGCAACCCACGAACCTTAAAGGTATTTTCACAAACCTTGTTTTACCTGCATTTCAACATGCCAGCTTATTACTTAAAGATAAGAAAATAAGAGTTGTTAATCTTTCAGTCAATAGTGCTATTCCAGACTACATTTTTGAAAAGGTTTCATATAATGATGCATTTTTTAAGAAGAATTAATGCAGAGCATCTTTATTATTTATTCTTTACATTGTTTCTTTTCTTCAGTGCAATTTTTTGCGGCTATACAAGATCGACAAACCTTTTCCATTTATCGGGAATAGTTTTCCTTTTCCTAATTTTCAGAAACAAAACATTTCGCGATACCCTTCTGCATAAAAAACAGATGCTTTATGGGCTGATTTTTTGCTCAATTTATCTGTTGTATTTTTCGCTGAGCACCCTTTGGGGAGACATCCCGTCAAACCTTGAGTCAGCGTTAACACACAGTTTATACATTCTGATTTTTGTCGCCATGGTCGCGAAAATATTAAGCAGCGAGAAAAGAGAGATTGCTCTGGCAGCGATAATTTTCGGATTTGTTGCTTTAGCGCTTTTCTTAATTGTTGTTGATTATCAAAATTTACTGACCAACCGACTGATGAGCCCAATATCCCCCGGCCCGAGTAATGTCATCGATGTCGGCGGATACTTTTCAATCGGGATAATTCTCTCATTGCTGGCGTTCAAAGAGAGTAAGAAACCTGTGTTTATCATCACAGCCTCTATACTTTTCATCGCATTATTACTCACTCAAAGCCGCGGGCCCTTTATTGCTCTGGTGATCTCGCTGATCGTCACGTCACACTATAAAATTCTTTCCAGGAAAAACGTTTTAATTGCAGCCATCGCACTGGCCGTTGTCATTACAGCCATGTCATATATTGGCATTACTGAGATGGTCATTGAACGTTTTCAGGAGTTGTCATCGCAGGTTTACTTACGTCTCAGTATCTGGCGACATACGTTTGAAGTGATCTCTCCTGACATAGTTTTCGGTTACGGTTTTGATAAGAGTCTGAATTTCATTAATTACAGTGGCGAACACATCACAACGACACATAGCTTGTATCTTGGGAGCATGCTGAAAGGCGGGTTGGTCGGTGTCATTTCACTTCTGATGCTGCTGGGTTATATCGCTTACAGGGCGTTATGTTACATCAAGGAAGAAAGACGTTTTGAGGCAGCTATCTTCATATTCATGCTGATCTTTTATGTTTCGCAGGGAATGTTCAATATCAGTAATCCCAGCGAAAGCTGGTACTTATTCTGGTTCCCGATAGGTGTTTTGCTGGCCGGAGAAATAAAGAAAGCCCGATAGTAAATGGCGAAACAGAGCAAGGGAAAAATAGCTATTCCCTTGCTCTCACCCTCAGAGCGGTAACAATAATTCGATTCTTTCCAGAACATCCTCAGCATTAATGATAGCTAAAGGCTGTATTTTTATATCTGCTGCCAGATTTTTAATATCTGTAGAAACACGCATGACCTGATGCAATTCCATATCCTGATAAGGCCCCGTATGGTCAGGATTTGCTGTCACGAAAAGGCTGACAGTTTTGGTTTTCAGCGCGACGGCAAGATGAAGCGGTCCGGTATCTCCGGTAACGAGCACATCCATGTTTTCTATAATGCCCATCAATTGCTTCAGATCGGTTTTCCCGATATAGCTGGTGACCCGTTTTACTTCATCTTCCGACAATGAATTCAGGAAGAATTTTTCATAGGCCAGTTCTTTTTTTGTCCCAATCAGCACAACTTCATACTCAGGCCCCAATTGGAAAAGTACTTTCGCAAGCTCAGAAAATTTTGATATTGGCCAGCATCTTATTGGTTCAGAGGCGCCCATCTGAAAACCAATAATTTTCTTTCCGGCTTCTTTATTAAGATGCGTGAAATCAACTGGAATAACCATTTCATTATTGGATACATCGCAACCTAACAAACTGCACATATTCAATTTTCGTTGAATCAGATGGCAGCTTAAAAACGATCCTTCATTAACAAGCCACTTTTCCATCCCAATCTTCTTACCGCCGTATATATCCTTGACGATATATTGGGAGCCGGACATCACTGCGCTAAGAATGTCGTAGGGTGCTTTTGAGTGTAAGATTACCGTTAATTCAGGCGGCCGCTCTCTAAGTTGTGTGACCAGTTTTCTGACGTGTTTTACCTTCTCATCCCAATATACTATCCGGTCAAAAAAAAGACTTCCCTCAACGAGGGTTTTATTTTTTTCACTGGAGACCAGTGTAATGAACGCATCCGGATAGCGTTGTCTTACCGCACGAATGGCTGGCGTATTGAACATTAAATCGCCCAGCGCCGTGGTCGAGTAAATAGCAATACTTTTAAAATTCTCTTCTGCCGAGAATGACTTCCGGCTTTTCAGAGTGGGCTTAATCTTTACATAGCAATGTAAGAAAAGATTAATCCAAAATATTTTCATCCTTTTCTGCGACATCTTAGTTCATCTTCCATTGATAATATTCTGCCAGAGTCATCCCCTGTGCCCGTTCGCTTATCCAGCTAAACAGCTTTTCCAAATCGTCGTAGAGTCTTTCAATGTCTTGTTCGTTTTTGAACGTCGGGCTTCCGCCGGGCATGAACTCTGAAGAGTGCAGCATGAACTCGATATAGTCAGAACCCTGCTTAAGAGTCTGCTCAGCAACCTTTTTCATATTCTCAACATTGCCACCGGATGGGCGCAACCAGAGCGTAGAAGGCGACCGGGTTTTTCCGCGAAGTTTATCGTAGCCGCTCTTAATATGATTGAGCATTCCCGAGTGCTTAAGCTGAATACTCATCGGGACTTCAAGAAGCGGAGAATTGCCCGCTTTTGCAATATCATTGAGGTCAATGAAATAAGCCTCTTTCGGAAAACGGCTGTAATCCGTTCCGCCCGCCCCTTCAGGGTTACCCGGTGAAGATGACCAGTTCACATGCGGTGTCACCGAACAATCAACAAGATATCCCTGCTCAACCAGCAGCGACGCATAAAACTCATTAAACGCCCAACGACCCGCGCGATGGCTGAGCATTTTTGTCTGGAAATTGTCTTCCAGCAGTTTCGTCATAAATGCCACTTTAGCCTTGATTTGGTCTTCCGGGAATTCGATCAGGTAAGGCTTGTGTCGCCAGTCATCATCGGTCAGCGCGACAAGCGGAGGGCTATTCCAGGCATGTAAATGCATGCCAACTTCGCCCTTCCCCCGCCGGATCACATCACTGGCAAACTCCACATAAGCAGCATCCTGCGCCATTTCATAATTCGTCAGATAAACCGGCTTAAAGGCGTACTTTTCGCAAAGGCTCTGGAATCGCGGCAGAAAGCGGGTGTTCTCAGTGGAAATGCGCTCATGATTTTGCCAAAGATTGTCACCCTCGGTATCTATGGTGATGATAAATGCGGGTTTTTTCATTGAACTGGCCTAATTTTATCTTATTAATCAAACGTACAGGATGACGGTTACGCGGGCATGCCAATGCAAACATACCGCTATGACAACAATTTATTGGATTGTTTCTATTTTTTGGGATTTTCACCCTCAACGCAAGAACCGTGTTGGGTGTAGCCTGAGGCTTCAGTGTACTTTAGAATCGTGCTTTGATTCCTAAACAGTGATGAATTATGACGACTGCTCAAGCACAAAATCCGGATTCCTCTATCAGGCGTATCCTTATCATCAAACTACGTCATCACGGCGATATGTTGCTGACGACCCCGGTCGTCAATACATTGAAGGCGCGTTATCCTGACGCTGAAATTGATATGCTGATATACCAGGAAACCCGGGATATGCTGGCGGCCAATCCTTCCATTCATCACTTGCATTGCATTGACCGCACCTGGAAAAAACTCGGCGTGTGGTCCCATATGGCTCATGAAATTCGTTTAATGAAACAGGTCATGTCCCGCCATTATGATCTGACGCTCAACTTAAGCGATCAGTGGCGAAGTGCCATTGCCACCCGACTTACGGGCGCGTCTGTCCGCCTGGGTTTCGATTTTCCAAAACGTCAGGGCGCATTTTGGCGTTTTTGCCACACCCAACTGGTCAGTACGAAAAACCATCATGCACTTCATACCGTTGAACAAAACCTCTCCCTGCTGGCCCCCCTTCAGCTTCCTTTGATAAGACCGGAAGCCACGATGAGTTATGCTCAGGAAGACGGTGAAAAGGTACAGCATTTATTACAGCAGAATCAGGTTTCTGGCCGTTATATTGTGGTGCAGCCTACCTCTCGATGGTTCTTCAAATGCTGGTCAGAAGAAAAGATGGCCGCCATGCTTACGCAATTGCACGCTGAAGGCTATCCACTGATAGTCACTTCCGGGCCGGACAAACACGAGCTCGCCATGGTCGATCGTATCCTGAAACTTTGTCCTCAGATCAATCTGATTTCTCTGGCCGGCAAATTAACGTTACCCCAGCTTGCCGCCTTGATTGATGGTGCCGCGCTATTTATCGGCGTGGATTCTGTCCCGATGCATATGGCGGCGGCTTTGAAAACTCCTCTCGTCGCTCTGTTTGGCCCGTCAAAACTGGTTTTCTGGCGCCCATGGGAAGCCACAGGTGAAGTGATTTGGGCCGGTGATTTCGGGCCACTTCCTGATCCGGACAATATCGATACCAACACGTCCGAACGTTATCTGAATGCCATTCCCGTAGACGTCGTGACTGATGCGGCCAGGAGATTATTAGCATGAAAGCATTCCGGCTTGCTTTAGTTCGCCAGAAATACCGCCCTGACGGAGGCGCCGAACGGTTTGTTTCCCGGGCGCTGGAAGCACTTGAAAACCAAAATATCGAGCTTAATGTCATCACCCGCGAATGGCAGGGTGACATTAACCCCGATTGGAATGTGCATCTGTGCAACCCGTGGAAATTCGGTCGTGTAAGCAGGGAGCGCGGTTTTGCCAACGCGGCCCGGCAAATCTGGCAAAAAGAGAAATTCGATTTGGTGCAAAGCCACGAACGGATACCTGGCTGCGATTTATACCGGGCCGGTGATGGCGTTCATGTCAGATGGCTGGAAGAGCGTTCGCGATTGTTGCCTCAGTACAAAGCAAAAAGACTTTTCACCGACAGGTTTCACCGTTACGTCATGCAAGCCGAAAAGGATATGTATGCCGCGCCAGAGTTGAAAGCGGTTATCTGTAATGCCGAAATGGTTAAAAAAGAAATCATTGAGCGGTTTTCTGTGCCCGCAGAAAAAATTCACGTCATTTATAATTCTGTAAATAACCAACATTTCATACCGGTGACCGCCCCGCTGCGCGCTCAGCTTCGCCAGCAATATGGTGTGCCGGCGAATGCGACTTGCATGATCTACGTTGGCTCGGGCTTTGAGCGTAAAGGCCTGGACGCGGCAATTAAAGCCATTTCAGGAACGTCGCGACATCTTCTGGTTGTCGGCAAAGATAAAAATGAGCCACGGTATCGCGAATTAGCGGCTGCAAGCGGCTGCAAAGATCGGGTGCATTTCTTTGGCGTTCAGCAAAATACGCTGCAGTTCTATCAAATGGCTGACGGGTTGCTACTCCCTACTCTATACGATCCGTTCCCCAACGTGATTCTCGAAGCCATGGCCTGTGGCCTGCCCGTGATCACTACCCCAACCTGTGGTGGAGCCGAGTTTATAGAAAATGGGAGAAACGGATTCGTTTGTGATGCGCTGGATATCAACGACCTGCAGCAAGCGATTATGGCTCTGCCGTCGAATGTGGTAGATTCTCGCGAGTCTCTAAACTCACGGGAAACGGTCATGAACAATACGCCTCAGCACCTTTCAGAGCAGCTTCTTAACCTCTATAAAGAGCTTCTGAACCGATGATAAATATTCTGATTGTTATCGATGGTTTGCCAGGCGGCGGTGCCGAAAAGGTTGTTCTGACATTAGCCGAAGGCTTTCTGCGCGCCGGACACCGTGTTTCGCTATTTTCATTAAGAGACGTTTGTGAGTATCCGCTGCCAGACGGTCTGACTTACCGGGTGATAAAAGATAAATGCCGTGCGCCGTGGCGTAAAATCACTGAGCTTACACGCCGTGCCCGGTTGCTTGATCAGGCCGTACAATCCAGCGACGAATTTGATTTGGTATTATCAAACCTGCACAAAACCGATCGTATCGTTTCCCGCAGCAAATACCTCCCCCGCCATAAAGTCTGGTTCTGTTTACACGGGATGTTCTCAACGTCTTATCTGGGACACCGGACCGGCCTGAGCCGCTGGCTGAAGAAACTCAAGATAAAAAAGGTTTATCAGGACCGGAATATCGTGACTGTTTCACAGGCCGTCGCAGATGATTTAGCCCATTTCGAACTCCGTCCCTCTCAGCTTAAGGTGATCTACAACCCGTTCGATATCGATGCAATCAGACTGGCTGCCGCACAGGAATGTGAGCTTCCTCCGGGATCGTACCTGATCCATGTGGGGCGTTTTCATGAGAATAAGCGTCACGACCGGCTGATTCAGGCTTATGCAGAAAGCCGCATCGAACTCCCTCTGGTTCTGCTGGGCCAGGGTTCAGAAGCGAAAACTGAAAAGCTGAAAACATTAGCTCAGGATCTCGGCGTAGAAGACAGGGTTCTGTTTCCCGGATTCAGGCCTAACCCATATCCTTTCATTCGAAATGCAGCAATGCTGGTACTGAGTTCGGACAGCGAAGGGTTTGGGAATGTATTGGTTGAAGCCCTGCTTCTGGGCACCCCGGTCGTCAGCACACATTGTCCGGGCGGCCCTGCTGAAATCCTGCAAGGTGAACTTGCCCGCGGGCTGGCTCAGTTGAACAGCCATAATTTAGCGCAAGTGATGGTGGATATTTACCAGAATCCCCCGGAAA
The DNA here is from genome assembly GCF_017655185.1 of Rahnella sp. ChDrAdgB13. Lineage (NCBI taxonomy): Bacteria > Pseudomonadati > Pseudomonadota > Gammaproteobacteria > Enterobacterales > Yersiniaceae > Rahnella > Rahnella sp. ChDrAdgB13. Next base: position 53,353 of record NZ_JAEMGT010000006.1, read on the forward strand.
TCAATCAGGAAACATTATCGGGCTTTGGCATTGCACCTATTTGCGAACAATATTGCTCGCTGGCAAAAAATGCTGAGAGCTAAATAAGAATTCATTCTGAGCACCCGCTGCTCTACGTTTATTCCAGGATAATTATGCTGCAGACCCCTTCACTGAGTATTATCGTTGCCGTTTATAACGGGGAGCAATTTCTCTCCCAATTTTTCGACAATATCATCCAGCAGGCATTAACCGATTTTGAGATGATTATTGTTAACGACGGTTCAACAGATAAAAGTGCAGAAATTATTGAATCCTATCGGACATCTTTTGAGGCGTACAAGGTATTCACGATTGAAAACCAGGGCGTTTCTATCGCACGTAATCACGGTTTGTCACAAGCCACCGGCCAGTATCTGGCATTTCCGGACATCGATGACAATATTCATCCCGGAATGTACCAGAAACTGCTGGAGATGGCTGAAAAGAACTCGCTGGATGTGGCAACCTGTAATGGGCGCTATGTCTATGAAAATAGCGAAAAAAACAAAACAATCTTCCCACCAGAACGCTTATCTTCGACAGGCGTTATTTCGGGTGACGTCTGGCTGAAACAGGCGCTCAACTCCCGCAAGTTTCTGCATGTGACTTGGCTGAACATCTACAATCATGATTTTATTAAACGTCATCACTTTTCTTTCGAGCCAGGACTCAGACATCAGGATATTCCGTGGACGACTGAGATTCTGCTGGCGGCAGAACGTGTTCAATATACCAGCGATATTTTCTACGATTATTTAATCCATTCGAATTCGGTTTCACATAGAACAGACGGTGACGTAACTGAAGTCCGCTCTGCACATCATTACATGAAGATTCTTCGTATGCTGGATGATATTAATCATCGGTATCAGGAAAAAGTCGCTAAAATTCCAGCGTGTAAATGGCAAATAGCAAAAGAAGGTCTGGGCATTCTTCATACTGTCGACAAAATAAAAGACCCGGCATTGAAGAAAAAGCTGGTTGAGGAAATTTTCCAGCAAGGTGTCTGGAACCTGATGTGGCGAAACGCCAATACTTTGCGCCTCCGCTGGCGGCTGGGGCGTCGGTATTTCAAATTGCGAAAATTAATCAGTGGATAGATCCCGTAACGGTCGGTAACCGCATCTTGATGCGTGAGCCGCCCAGCCTCTGGCGTTAAAAGTATTAGCTTTGATTTGGCTAAAAACTTAGAATTCCAACCCTACTCGAGACTTCACGGATATTATGTTGCAAACGCTGTATACAGTTCTTCTATACCTCATCCAGCCTCTTATCTGGATCCGTTTGCTGGTACGTGGCCGGAAGTCACCGGCATACCGCAAACGCTGGGCTGAACGTTATGGCTTCTGCAAAGGGAAGGTGGTTTCTGGCGGCATCATGCTGCATTCCGTCTCAGTGGGCGAAACTCTGGCGGCAATTCCTTTAGTCCGCGCCCTGCGCCATCGTTATCCTTCATTGCCCATTACAGTCACCACGATGACCCCAACGGGCTCCGAGCGTGTTCAGTCCGCTTTCGGTGCTGGTGTTCATCACGTTTATCTACCTTATGACCTGCCTGGATCGCTGAACCGTTTTCTCAATGAAGTGAACCCCAAGTTGGTTATCATTATGGAAACCGAGCTGTGGCCAAACCTCATCAGCGCCCTGCATCGCCGTAAAATTCCCTTAGTGATTGCTAATGCACGCCTTTCTGAGCGTTCGGCTAAAGGCTACCAAAAGCTGGGCAAATTTATCCGCACTGTTTTACAACGCATCACGCTGATTGCCGCGCAAAATCAGGAAGATGGCGATCGTTTCCTTTCACTGGGATTAAAACGTAATCAGCTCGCGGTTACCGGCAGCCTGAAATTTGATATTTCCGTGACGCCGGAGCTGGCCGCTAAAGCCATCGCGCTGCGCAGTCAGTGGGCATCACGCCGCCAGGTGTGGATTGCGACCAGTACGCATGAAGGGGAAGAAACCTTGCTGTTGGAAGCGCATAAAGAATTGCTGAAAGCTCATCCGACGCTGCTGCTGATCCTTGTGCCGCGCCATCCGGAACGTTTCCCCGTTGCCTGTGAACTGACACGCAAAGCGGGTCTGACCTTCACACAACGCAGTACGGGGGAAGTGCCTTCGTCGGGAACGCAGGTCGTGATCGGCGATACGATGGGTGAGTTAATGCTGCTGTACGGAATTGCCGATCTGGCGTTTGTTGGTGGCAGTCTGGTCGAACGCGGAGGTCATAATCCTCTGGAAGCCGCAGCACACGCCATTCCAGTCCTGATGGGTCCGCATACGTTTAACTTCAAAGATATCTGCGCCAAGCTCACGCAGGACGATGGGTTGATCACCGTGACAGATACACCGTCGCTGGTCAAAGAAATCTCCACGTTGCTGACAGATGAAGATTATCGTCTGTATTACGGGCGTCACGCGGTAGAAGTTTTGCATCAAAATCAGGGAGCGCTACAACGCCTGCTGCATTTACTGGAGCCTTATCTGCCCGTGCGAGGTCATTAATGGCCGATAAAAAACGTTTATCCGTCGTGCTGATTGCACGCAATGAAGCAGATCTGCTGCCCGAATGCCTTGAGTCTGTGGCCTGGGCAGATGAAATCATCCTGCTTGATTCAGGCAGTGAAGATGCCACGCCGGACGTTGCCCGTCAGTTCGGCGCCAAAGTTTTCACCAACGAACAATGGCCGGGTTTTGGCAAGCAGCGCCAGTTAGCGCAAAGCTATGCGACTGGCGATTATATTTTGATGATCGATGCGGACGAACGGGTTTCCCCGGAACTGCGTCAGTCGGTGGAAAACGTTCTGAATAATTCTCAGGAAAACACGGTTTACAGTTTTGGCCGCAGTAATTTATTCCTCGGAAAATTTATGCGCCACAGCGGCTGGTATCCCGATCGTGTCAACCGCTTATATCCTTCAGCCTTCCGCTATAACGACGATTTAGTTCACGAATCGCTGAACACGGGCAATGCCGCCGTTATCCCTTTGCAAGGCGATTTGCTGCACCTGACTTGTCGGGATTTCTTTGCTTTTCAGCGTAAACAGCTTAGTTATGCCGAAGCATGGGCCCGTCAGCGCCATCAGCAAGGCCGCCGTTGCAGCTTTTTCTCTGTCATTTCACACACATCAGGCGCTTTCATAAAAACCTGGATCCTGCGGGCGGGTTTTCTGGATGGGAAACAGGGTTTGATTCTGGCAGGCGTCAATGCACAGTATACTTTCAATAAATATGCCGCCCTGTGGGCACTCAGCCATCAACTGCAAAAGTGAGCTTGTATGAGCACTAAGGCAATTTATCCCGGTACTTTCGACCCGCTGACAAACGGACATCTTGATATCGTGACGCGTGCTGCGTTGATGTTCGATCATGTCATTCTGGCGATTGCCGCCAGCCCGAGCAAAAAACCGATGTTTACTCTGGATGAGCGTGTGGCGCTGGCCACGCAGGTCACTTCTCATCTGAAAAATGTTGAAGTGATTGGCTTTCGCGATCTGATGGCGAACTTTGCCAAAGCGCAGGGCGCGAATGTGCTGGTGCGTGGCTTGCGTGCGGTGTCTGACTTTGAATATGAGATGCAGCTGGCAAACATGAACCGGCATTTGCTGCCGACGCTGGAAAGCGTATTTATGATGCCATCAAAAGAGTGGTCGTTTATTTCATCATCTCTGGTGAAGGAAGTGGCCCGCCACGGTGGCGATATCACGCCGTTCCTGCCTCAAAAAATCACTCAGGCTCTGATGGATAAGATCAGCGCCTGAGTCTGTTCTACCGCTGGCAGTTAGGGCAAAAAAACGTGGTACGCTGAGCGTGTTTCTTACTCTCGACAGGCGTACCGCATATCCTGCAAGGCTCGCCAGCGCGGCCATAAACCTGTAACTCCTGCGCGAAATACCCCGGTTTGCCATCCGACTGTAAAAAGTCTTTGAGAGTCGTCCCACCCTGTTCAATAGAACGCAACAATACTGCTTTGATGGTTCTGACCAGCAACTCCGCTTCATCATGTTTGAGCGAATGCGCAGGTCTGTCCGGTGAGATGCCGGCAACAAACAAGGACTCGCTGGCATAGATATTTCCCACGCCGACCACCAGTTTGTTATCCATCAGCCAGGGTTTAATCGGTGATTTTTTCGCGCGACATTTCTCAAACAGATAATCTGCCGTGAAATCTTCGCTCAGCGGTTCCGGTCCGAGATGTGCGAGAACATTGCTGGCAGCGAGGTCAGAAGACCACAACCAGGCACCAAAACGGCGCGGATCGGTATAACGCAGCACACGACCGGTATCCATCACCAGATCGACGTGGTCATGCTTGCCAGGTTCGGTTTCTTCCGACAGAATCCGCAAACTGCCAGACATGCCCAGATGAATGATGATCCAGCCCGTCTTAAGCTCAACCAGCAGATACTTTGCACGACGTTGAACGCTCAGCACCAGTTGGTCACTGAGCGACAGAATCTCTGTAGAAACAGGCCAGCGCAGACGCGGATTACGCACGATAGCGTGCATGATCGTGTGGCCTTTCAGATAGGGTTCAATCCCTCTGCGGCTGGTTTCAACCTCAGGTAATTCCGGCATAATTTCTCCCTTAGCAGAATGATTCTCAGAGTGTGTCGCAGACATCAGCATCAGGCAAACAAAAGTCGCTCTGAGCGGAAATGGCCAAATTCAGACAATAAAAAACCCGGCCGGAGCCGGGTTTTATTAATCCACTAAAATTATTTAATTTTAGCTTCTTTATAGATCACGTGTTGACGGACAACTGGATCGAATTTCTTCAGTTCCAATTTTTCCGGCTTAGTACGCTTGTTCTTCGTGGTGGTATAGAAGTGACCAGTACCAGCAGAAGAAACCAGCTTGATCTTCTCGCGAACACCTTTAGCCATGATGCAGTTCCTTAATACTTCTCACCGCGGGCACGCAGATCGGCCAAGACCGTCTCAATACCCTTCTTATCAATAACACGCATACCTTTAGCAGATACACGCAGAGTTACAAAGCGCTTCTCAGCCTCAACCCAAAAACGGTGGGAGTGCAGGTTCGGCAGAAAACGGCGTTTGGTCGCGTTCAGTGCGTGGGAACGGTTGTTACCGCTCACCGGGCGCTTGCCAGTAACTTGGCAGACTCGGGACATGTCTATTCTCCAAAAATCAAATCAGCTCGAGCTTCGTATAGGGTATGGCCGCCTCGTCAGGCTTTTAGAGCCCATCTCAGCAAACTCCACTGAGAACCGACTCACTGTCGTCGGGTAAAAACCAATTCATCAGGTTAGAAACCTGCTGAGATAGGCTCTTAACGCCAAACCCAAGATTCTCAAAGGTGGCGTAGTATACGCTCTGTAGCGTAAGTGCTCAAGTCCCGAACAGCTAAAGATCCCTAAGGATCTTCAAAAAACGACGCTAAATCCAACCGCGTTCAGCAAAAGAGACTGTTTCTCCGTGGCCTACAACCAAATGGTCAAGGACGCGAATTTCCAGCAGTTGGCACGCTCGAATAATCTGTTCAGTCACTTTCCGGTCCATCAGGCTGGGCTCAGCCCGACCGGATGGGTGATTATGCGCCAGAATTAGGGCTGCCGCATTAACCTTCATCGCACCGCGAACAATTTCGCGGGGATACACTTCTACGTGCCCAATAGTACCAGCAAACATCTCCTCATGGCGAATAACGCGATGCTGGTTGTCGAGAAAAAGTACCAGAAAGACCTCTCTTTCCCGAAAAACCAGCAAATTCTGCAGATATTCCCGCATGACCTCAGGGCTGAGCATCGCATTCTCCGCATTGAGGTGACGTAAATATGAGCGGCGCGACAGTTCTGAAACTGCAACCAACTGTGCAAATTTCGCGACGCCCATCCCTTTAATGCCCGCCATTGAATCAAAATCAGCCATCAGTAACTGATGCAGAGAACCGAATTTTTCCAGAAGATTCTTCGCCAGCGCCATGACGTGCATTCCCTGGCAACCGGTACGCAGATAGATCGCCAGCAGCTCCTGATCGGTCAGCCCTTTTGCGCCCTGTTGCAGTAATTTTTCCCGTGGAGGCAATTCACCCGGCCAGCTTTCCTGTACTTTCGTCATCCTGACTCCTTTTAGGCGCCGATTCTGGCACAGAGCCCTGCCCGTCGGGGTTTCCGGTTTAAAAGCCTGCGAGGCGTTACGCAGAATTTTTATTCATCCGCTTAAGAGCATCGCCAATAGCTGTCATCATTCCGCGTTATGCTAAAATGTCGCTTCTTTCGGCTTACAACCAATCGGACAATGATGATGACGGGACTTTCCGGCAAACATATTGTGCTCGGTATCAGCGGTGGTATCGCTGCCTATAAAGCACCAGAACTGGTACGTCGCTTACGTGAAAGAGGCGCAGAAGTCCGCGTGGTCATGACACAAGCGGCGAAATCCTTTGTGACCCCCCTGAGCCTGCAGGCCGTTTCTGGCTATCCGGTCTCTGATGACCTGCTTGATCCTGCTGCCGAAGCGGCAATGGGGCATATCGAGTTGGGCAAATGGGCTGACTTAGTTCTGATTGCTCCCGCCACGGCTGATTTACTGGCACGAATGAACGCAGGTATGGCGAATGACCTGCTGACGACTGTCTGTCTGGCAACCGCCGCGCCCGTCGCTGTTCTGCCGGCTATGAACCAGCAAATGTATCGCGCTGCCGTCACTCAGGAGAACCTGGAAAAACTGGCCGCACGTGGCACGTTAATCTGGGGCCCCGACAGCGGAAGCCAGGCCTGTGGCGATATCGGCCCTGGCCGGATGCTCGATCCGCTGGTGATAGTCGATTTAGCCAATACCCATTTTTCTGCACATAAAGATCTGGCGCATCTGAATATTATGGTGACTGCAGGCCCGACCCGAGAACCTCTGGATCCGGTGCGTTTCATCAGCAATCACAGTTCCGGGAAAATGGGGTTTGCGATTGCCAAAGCCGCCGCTGAACGCGGTGCGCAGGTCACGCTGATAGCCGGACCGGTCGTGCAACCGACACCTCTGAACGTTCGCCGGATTGATGTAGAAAGTGCGCTGGAGATGGAGAAAGCAGTGCAAGCTTTTGCAGCCTCCCAGCAAATTTTTATTTCCTGCGCTGCCGTGGCCGATTACCGCGCTGAAATCATTGCTGATGAGAAAATCAAAAAGCAAGGCGATGAAATCACTGTAAAAATGGTGAAAAACCCCGACATTGTCGCGGGCGTCGCTGCCATGACGGAAAACCGTCCCTACGTCGTGGGGTTTGCCGCTGAAACCCAGAATGTGGAAGAATACGCGCGGCAAAAAAGGATCCGCAAGAATCTGGATCTGATTTGCGCCAACGACGTTTCACTTGCCGGACATGGTTTCAATACTGATACCAATGCCTTGCATCTTTTTTGGCAGGACGGGGATAAAATCTTACCGCTCAGCGATAAGTCCCTGCTTGGTCAACGTTTATTAGAAGAGATTGTCAGCCGTTATGATGAAAAAAATCGACATTAAAATTCTCGACCCGCGCATCGGTTCGACTTTCCCTTTACCTGCCTACGCAACGCCGGGATCCGCAGGTCTGGATTTGCGCGCCTGTCTGGACGCGTCGGTAGAACTGAAACCGGGCGAAACGACGTTGCTGCCAACAGGTCTTGCTATCCATATCGGTGATGCAAATCTGGCGGCGGTTATCCTGCCACGTTCAGGTTTAGGCCATAAACACGGCGTCGTTCTGGGCAACCTGGTCGGTCTTATCGATTCCGATTATCAGGGTCAGCTGATGGTTTCCGTCTGGAATCGTGGTCAGACTACATTTGTTATCGAACCGGGCGAGCGCATTGCTCAGATGGTATTTGTGCCTGTCGTTCAGGCAGAATTCAATCTGGTGGAAGATTTTGACGCCAGTGAACGCGGCGAAGGTGGTTTCGGCCATTCAGGTCGCCAATAAGAACCTGTTCAGCACCGCAGATTTTGACGCGATATTGAACAGATCCTTATCACTATCAGACCGTAACAACACCAAGGGAACGAAATAAGCCGCAGGATCACAGCGATTCATGCGGCAGTTGTGCGGTTTCTCCATGATTTTAGCCGTTTTTTAGCAAGGGTCTATTCAGACATGGCAGAGAAAGAAACGACAAAAAGGAACCGGCGTGAAGAGATTTTGCAGGCGTTAGCGCAAATGCTTCAGTCCAGCGATGGCAGCCAGCGGATCACCACCGCGAAACTCGCCGCCAGCGTAGGCGTTTCAGAAGCAGCTCTTTACCGTCATTTTCCCAGTAAGACGCGGATGTTTGACAGCTTAATCGAGTTTATCGAAGACAGTCTGATTACGCGTATCAATCTCATCCTGCAGGATGAAAAAGATACATTGAACAGAATCCGTCTGATTTTGCTGCTGATTTTAGGTTTTGCCGAACGCAATCCGGGGCTCACCCGCATTATGACCGGTCACGCACTGATGTTCGAACAGGATCGCCTGCAGGGTCGCATCAACCAGCTTTTTGAGCGAATTGAAGCGCAGTTGCGTCAGGTTTTACGGGAAAAGAAAATGCGTGAAGGCAGCGGGTTTATCAGTGATGAAACCCTGCTTGCCAGCCAGTTACTGGCATTTTGCGAAGGGATGCTTTCGCGGTTTGTGCGTTCAGAATTCAAGTATCGTCCGACTCAGGACTTTGATACACGCTGGCCACTGATTTCTGCTCAGCTGCAATAACGTCATTTTCCAGCACAGGTTACAGATGCAAAAAAGGGCCGAAAGGCCCTTTTGTTTTTGGTCCTACGGCTGGATCATTTTTCCATGTTCATCCAGCATCGTAGTCAGCAAGGCCGTACCGTCTTGCCCTACCCGAAATGCACCATAACGCGCGCTGGCGAAACGCCCACCGTGACCTTCCTGGAAAAAGTAAGCATTCGTTCCCACCGTCAGCATTCCGGCATTCATATGATACTTCACCCGTAACTCCCCTGGCTTCAGCGGCTCGCCGCTATCAAACCTCGCCTGAGTGACCTGCCGCTGCTCATTGACTGTCACAATAATTTTGCCACTGACTGGCAGGCAAGGCGTCTGTGGAACCGAATCACACACCTGACGTTGCCGGGATAACTCCTGCTGCAAAGCCTGCGTTATGGCATAACTGAGAGCCATATAATCCCCCTGCATGAGAGAACGCGGATCAACCGGTGCAAGCGGCAATATCATCACCGCCCCCTGTTTAAGTATCTGTTCTTTTTGCCAGATACCGGCATTCACGGCGATCAGCGCCAGCAGTATCACTAATCCCGCCAGCCATTTTCTCAAATTAGTGGTTTGCATACGCTTCCTCCTTCCGCGCCGGTATCAGTTTTTTGGCGGCAAATGCCAGCGCAAGCAGCGCCACGCCAGTGACAAACATCAGAAGGGATTTCTGCAATAAACTGACACCGAGGAAGTAATACCAGTCAATAACATAAAGCGCGAGGAAACAGCCGCTGGCGGCCAAAACCCCCTGACTTCCCTGATAACGCGCCATCAGTAATAACCACAGGCCCAGGCCGATTCCCGGTGCATAATAAGCAGCGAAACCGCACAACAAAGCAGCAACCAGAAGCAGCGGCGCTGATGACGTCTTTTTCACCACCGTCTGATACAAACACCCGATGATTAAACCTGCGGCAATACCTGCGCCGGTTCCCGTCGAAAGCGTGAAATACCCTGCTGGCCGCCAGAAAAAATCAAAGAGAAGTGAGGAATTAATACCGGAAAAACACTGCAATATCAGGCCGGACGGGATCCCCCAGAGGAGAGGGGAAACAGCCTCAGCGCCTGCAGTGGCTGTTAAGTTAATTTGTTCCCTGATAATCCACAGCCAGAAAATCACAATGACAGCAATCAGCGCTGAAACCACACAAAAACTGGCGACTGGCGGTAAATACATCCCGGCCAGCAAATTGCCGGAAAGTATCAGCAAAAAAGTCGCCGCTGTTACCGCCATAAAGCGGAATGTACGATCTGCCATCGCCAGCGCCATCACTGCGAGAACCGGCAATGAACAAAGTGAGCCCACCAGAAAATACATATCCCAACTGGCTTCAAAGAGCATACAGAAGCCAAAGCACAGGCCACAGGTTGCCGCTATCGCCCATGCCAGCCCGATATGATGTTTGCTCACACCCTGCGCGCGAAGAAATCCGCCCGCGACCAAGGCAAGGATCAGCGAAGGGATAATCACAGTGGCAGCATTAGGGTCATTGAGCAGGCCGGCAACATAGAGCACCAGTATCAGCAGGAACAGAATGATCATGGCCGCCACCCAGCCACCGACACCCAGCGTCAGCCGCAGATACCAGGGGAGATGAGAGGAGTGATCGTATTGCTGAATCTCTTCAATTTGCGTCTGATTAAGCAAATTATGTCGGCGTAACTGTTCGGTCAGCAATGCCACTTTCGTGAAGGAAACCTCGACCGGCTGGTTCTCATAGAGTTTACGCCGCCAGTGGAGCATCAAAGCGCCACATCCCGCCAGCCATAGAGCCATCAGACAGCCCAGCATAAACAGCCCCCCCACATCGTAAGAACTGTCGAACATCTGCATGATCAACACGCACCCGATGGCCGCTCCACTGGCCGTCCCCAGCGTCAGCATACACAGGTCAGGATGGCGGTAGCGGTAGAAGAAGTAGCCCGCCAGTAAAACGAGCAGCCATAACGCCGTCGCAAAGTGATGAGGGGGACCGTAACGCCAGCTGGATACATTTCCGGCAACGATGGAAGTCAGCATTAACAGGAGAAAACCGGCCATCACACGGGAGAACCAGCGACTGGCGAGCCACGACTGAGGATTGTGTTTAATTGCCCGCAGGGCAAGCACTTCACGCGTAACCAGACACAACACCTGCACAATCAAGTAACTATAAAGTGCGGTGGAGGGAAAATAGTCGAGACCATCAAATATCGCGTTGTCCATCAGGGACATAGACACCGTGACGTAATAGAGCTGAAAGGTAAGATTGGCAAGCAACCAGGAGCAGAACCACAAACTGTTCTGTCGGGCGATGAGGGCTAAAGGCAGGAAAACAAACAGCCAGGCTCTGAACAACTCCCAGCTGTCGGCCCCCGTCTGATAAATCTGCCCATAGAGGGCAAACAGCGCGCCAAAACTGAGAGCGGCCGCCAGTAAGGCACTACGCGCAAGTCCGTCATACCAGCGCCACCAGACCACGACGGTAAGCGCAACGACCAACAACTCTGCCAGCGCAAACTTTGCCATCTTAGGCATATCTGCCCAGTTCCAGGCGACAAAAAAGACGGCAGCCGCGACCAGCGATAACAATCCCAGCAGCGAGAGTAACGGCACCAGAAATCTTCGCCATTGCGGAAAATCAGGCCGGACACCGCAGAAATCATAAATACGCTGGCATTCTGCGGGTGTCAGGCTTTTGCCTTTAACCAGCCGCTCCGTCTGGCCACAGAGAAACTCTGCTGCCCGCGAAGGCATCCATTGTTTGCTGCCTGCTTCAGTTTGTGTCATGACATCCCTGCCTTATAAAGTTTTACCCGAGATTAAACGCCATACTCCTGCCGGTAAGCCCGCACAGCAGCCAGATGGTCAGCCATTTCCGCTTTTTCTTCCAGATACTCAATCAGGTCGGCCAGCGTAATAATTGAAATCACTTTGCAATGATAGTCCCGTTCAACTTCCTGAATCGCAGAGATATCCGCGCGGCCACGTTCCTGACGATCCAGAGAAATCAGAACGCCCGCTAGCGTTGCATTGTGAGCATTGATGATTTCCATGGACTCACGGATAGCTGTACCGGCGGTAATCACATCATCAACCAGCATGACGCGGCCCTGAAGAGGGCTGCCCACCAATAAACCACCTTCACCGTGATCTTTGGCTTCTTTGCGGTTGAAACAATACGGCACATCGCGTTCATGATGCTCAGCCAGCGCGACGGCAGTGGTGGTTGCAATCGGAATCCCTTTATAGGCCGGGCCGAAAACTAAATCGAAATCAATTTTTGAATCCATCAATGCTTCAGCGTAAAAACGTCCCAGTAACGCCAAATCACGGCCAGTGTTAAACAAACCGGCATTGAAGAAGTAAGGACTTATGCGCCCGGACTTCAGGGTAAACTCGCCGAATTTCAAAACCTGTTTGTTCAGTGCAAACTCAATAAACTGGCGCTGATAGGCTTTCATTGATGGTCTCCTCGATAATGTCTTATATCTGCAATTGTCAGCCCGCAGGCCATAAAAAAGGCGACTTCTCAGTGACCTACACAACCCCGCCGCAACGGGGTTATTTGTTTTAAAACAGCCACTTAATCCATCGCACTAGGTTCAGTTAGTGCTAATTAGTGCTAGTTGATGGACACTATATGGACATCCCTGCAATCGGATTTAACGCAACTGCATCCTGTAAAAAATCGGGAGCGAAGTGCGCATATGTCATAGTTTGCTGTATGGTCGCGTGCCCTAGTATCCGTTGAAGCGTAATAATATTCCCTCCGTTCATCATAAAATGCGTGGCGAACGTATGGCGTAAGACATGGACAGCCTGCCCCATAGGCAAATCGGGTTTCATTGCTTTCAACGTGGTGCGAACCCTAACATAATCCGGGCGAAGCAATATTCCTGTTTTATCTCCTTTGACCAATGCTTCCAGGTCAGAGGAAATCGGGACAGTTCGACGTTTGCCGTTCTTCGTCTTCATGAACATAACTTTTCCCTGAATTATGTGTATGCCCTTGAGATTGGCAACCTCTCCCCAGCGGCCTCCCGTAGCTAAACATAACAACGCGGTCTTGCGATCATCTCCATCAAGTAACCCAAGGAAGGTATCTATTTCGCTGGCGGTCAAAAATGACATTTCTGATTCACCCTCTTTGAATGCCTTAATACCCCGAATAGGATGCTCGCTGTGATATTCGCCGGCCTCAATCAGCTTGGTAAACATGCCGCTCATAATAGCCAGGTGCCGGTTAACACTTGAAGCCTTCAACCCGTGGTTTAGCATGTGTACCCGATAGTCTTTAACCGCTTTCATGGTCAACTGGTCAGCCCGCTGCAAATCTAGCTCTTTCATCGTCTTGATGATGGCAGTTAAACGCTCCTTCTCTTTCTCACCACGAACGTGATGCTTGCCGTGCTGTATCCACCAAACATCCAACAGGTCAGTCAGCTTTCGCCGGTCTGCCGGTTTTTCTAGCCATTCTTTATTGTGATAGTTAACCAGGATGTGGCGTTCGTAAATTTGCGCCTCGCCCTTAGTATTAAATTTCCGCCGAATCCGTTTTCCCTCGGAACCTTGCGGCCTAACGTCCACTTCATAACGACCATCGTCGAGTTTCTTAATTGACATAAGAAGACCCTCCAATGAATTCATCATCTTGGTAACAAATGGTGAAAATGAATATTTTATAAATGCTTAACCAGACTTCTTCACGGATTGGGACAAGATTGTTTGCTCGTGCCCATTAAGAGAGAGAACCGGAGCAATTTGCCCGGCCGCTGGGTCCACCTCGTCATACATGAACCAACTTTGGTATTTCCTAAATCGGGGGTGTTTGAAAATTTTAGCCCCAACCTCAAATGACATTTTCATTCGACCAGATTCGTAGTTAGACAAACTACTATAAGGAATATCAAGTAGTTGACTCATCTCACGCCGATTCATCCTTTCAGATTCACGAATAAGCGCTAACTTCTCATGACTATCGTATGTTGACATTGTTATTAGCATCCTATAATTTTATCGCATTACTAACACCCAATTGAAATTTAACTAGCGCCAATTAGTGCTAGTTAGAAAATCGGGTACCAGTCTGGAGGATAGCAGAATGCAAGATGATGAAAAAATTCTAGAGGTTGAACCTACTGATAACGATGTTTTGCCTACTCGCAAGGTTGACACCATCAAACTGTCGACAACCCCTTCTGACCTGCTGTCAAAAGAAGGTTTCGCGTTGTATGTCGGCAAGACACCCAACGCAGTGGTTTGCATGGCGAAAGCCGGAAAGTTGCCATCGTTTTATATGGTTGATCCATTGAAACCAGGCGGCAACGCAGAACTATGGATTAACCGCAAAGAATGGGACAAGTACGCGGCCCAGTTGGTAGAAACTGCCCCAGCGGAATGGCATGGGTGGAAAGACCGCTTATCTGCGGGCAAGCCCAGAAACAGGAAATCTGCCGCATGAATCACTCAATAGATAGGCTGAGCAATCATTCATCTGATTATCGCGGCTTCATCATCACCCGCCGCCCGAAGACGGTTATCAGCAAGATTGCCCGCTACGAAGTGAAGCACGGCGAACAATCTTTCGGATTATTCGACGCGCAGGCCCAGGCGACTGGGTACATAGACCAACTTCATAATCAGAAGGGGATAGCGGCATGAAGACACCATTTTTGGCCGCGGCTAACAAAGTGCTAGGCATGTACGAACGCCGCCAGTTAGTTGCGACCGCAAAAGCACCGGCACACTCCGAAAGTGAAATCTATTGGGCCTGTGAAAAGCTGCGTGATATCGCCGGGGCCGCCGCTTATGCAGGCAGCGCCGAAGCCGTCAAATTGAGCGCCGCCGCCGAACTGTGGAGTAAAACTCACAAAATACCTGAACCGTTTACCGTTATTTTCGACGAGGCAGAATAATGCAAACTATCCAGTGTCCATCCCTGGCTAATATGCTGACCCACGGCCAGCAAGTTACGCACCGCGCTCACCAGCGTGGATGGATTGAAACCCCGGACGGTCGTTTCTTCCAGCCAAAAGCCACAGACGTGCAATTTGTTAATGGTCGCCGCCTTCCCTTCATGTCCCGCCCACGAAATAAACGTCGCTGGTTCGCCCGGTTGATGGGTATTTTCGCGTAGTTAATTGGTAGGGGGATTTATGCAGGCTTCAAATAATCAGCATGTTGCACCGTTACCGTTTAAAGATTTTCAGATAACGGCCCGCAAGCTTTTTAAACGTCATGAAAATATCGCGCTGCGCCGGTTCAATACGGGCAGTGATGATTTTAAATTCGTTGTGTTGACGTTATCGAATCGCCGCACACCCAAACTATTTACCCCGTCTGATATCGGAAAGCCTTTCGAAGATTTCAGCGAGTACCAGCGGGAAATGATAATAGACGCAATGAACAGCCTGTCGAAATGGGGCCATTCACTGCCTAATTACATATCGGCATCTGACCGAATTCTAGACATTTAAACCAACCGAACTTTGAACAGGCGCTAACGCGTCGGGCTTTCTGCATCCCAAAATCAGTATAAGGAACTAAATAATGACGACGTCAAAACAGGCTAAATTAAGCATCACCCTTAAATCTGTTGAGCTGATAAAAGAACTTTCACTAGGGCTAGCTCCTGTTGGTTGTTTCGCTGTTAGAAACCTTTGTAATGAAATAAGCCGCACCCTTATTAATCAGGCGGGCGAAATTGACGCACTAACCGCCAAAGTTCAAAGCCTGTCTACAGCCGCCAACAGCTACGAAGTGCATTGGGATTCGCTGATTTTCGCGATCATGGGCGCTGACGGTACCGCTGACATTATTGACGCTGCCGACGCAGAGCGAATAACTGCCGCAGCAATCGCCGCAGTTAAGAAATTAGCATCCGAGCGTGACGAAAATCGACGCATGGCCGAAGCATTCCAGACTGTTGCAGGGTGCAGGCTAACGCGTATTCCTGTTCACCATGAGTTGAAAATAGCTCCTGAGTTTTTTAAGGCCATCATTTGCGGCCAGAAAAAATCTGAAATCCGTATAAATAACCGTGACTTTGATGTTAACGACCGGCTTATTTTAAAGGAATGGGATAACGACAAATACACCGGTTGGCAACATGAAGTTGTTATCACTCATATCACTAATTTAGATTTCCTCCTTCCTAGTAATTCCGAGCGCGAACAATCAAAACCGTGGGTTTCACTTTCCCTCTCTGAAATATGCGGATTAGAGCCAGAATGTATCCAGCGTTATTTGAACAGCTGCCGCATGAGCAAGGCGAAGGGTGCCCAATGACAACTATCGCATGGGATGGATATGTTTTAGCGGCGGATACCCAGGCAACCGCGGGCGGTATTATTTGTTCACTCAAAGAGCGGAAAATATTTTGCCCTAGCATCAGTGAGAAATGGCATATCGGGGGCGACAACGTGGTCGCGCTGGGGTGCTCTGGCGAGTGCGGCGCAGAATATGAACTGATAGGTCACCTGGATACGGGTCTTAGCTATTCGTCTGAATTTGTTCCTACCGTTGAGTTTTCGGCTTTGGCGATAGTTGCGCGTGGGAAGGCGTATCTAATCATCAAAAATGCGGGGGATAAGACAGCCTCAATATCCTTACTTCGTGATCCATACGCATTAGGCTCCGGCAGCACGATTGCCCAAACGGCGATGCACTGCGGGGAAAGTGCTTTCGACGCCGTTCGCATTGCCATTGAAATGGATGTCTACAGCGGCGGAAAAATTGACAGTTTCGATGCCTCTCAATAAATCCAACCGGGGCCGAAAGGCCCCCACTCCACCACCAGCATACCCCGGCAACGCTGACACGTTCGCTGGAGTTTACTCATGGAATGATCCTTTAAAAGCGATTGGCGTCGACAAGGTACCTGCGCCGCTTGTTGCCGCTGTGCCTGTGGAACAGCATCCCGCCGTTGTTGCTCACCTCAAACGCCTGGACAAACAAGGCATCGTTGAGGCTGACGAAATCAGCACGGTATTGCGCGACCTGCTTCAAGCCCGCGCAGCTGCCGAACGCAGCATCTATGAACGCGCCCATGCGACGTGGTCAGAATCCCCCGAAGGCGTTGAAGCCCGGTTCCATGAGCAACCGTTTTTTATCCGCGCCCCGTTTGAGAAAAAAATAGCCTGGCTTCGCGAAAATCGCGGGACTAAGCACACCAATGCGTTTTTGATGGGCACCGTTAAGAATGCATTGTTGCGCCTGGATGCCGTGCGTAAATACCACGGCGTTAGCACCGGCCACGATTCCGAATTCATCGCGTATTACCGCCCGTCATATTGCCACCTGGCTGAGTTCTCCAAATCCCGCGTCAAAACGCTGGGTAACGAAATCGCCGGGCGTCTGAATGAAATGTTCACGACGGCCATAGACGAACGCGGCGGGAACGCTGCCGCCCTGCCTGACGCCGAACTGTTATTTATTTATCGCCATATGGCCGTGGAGGTTCACGCGCTGCGCGTGCGGCCACCGTTCTGGAAGGTCATTAGCCCGTTATTCAATCCGGTAGAATTCCCACCTGAACCGCTCGACCGTGCGGTTTTCGTGTCAGCACTGTATCGGATGATTACCCCTGATTGGTGGGAGCGCCAATTGTGGCGGCTGCGTGGTGACTGGCGGGAAAACCAACTCCGCGCTATCGGCAACGTCCATAAACGGGCCACGCCCTACATCAGCCGCGACGCCCTGGCCGACTGGCTGGAACAGCGCCGGAAGAACCGCGAATTCTTCAAATCTCACGAACTGGCCGACGAAGAAGGGAACCGCGTTTCCCTGGAATCAATGGTTGACGCCAGCATCAGCAATCCGGCAATTCGCCGTCACGAACTTATGGCCCGCATGAAGGGCATAGAGTTTGTCGCCCAATCGCGTGGCGACGTCGGCGTTTTCTATACCATCACTTGCCCGTCGAAGTACCACGCCACGAACGCCAGCGGCCACGCTAACCCGAAGTGGAACCACAGCGACGTAAAGCAGGCGCAAAAATACCTTACTAACCTTTGGGAACGCATCGGCTCAAAGCTGGGCCGGGAAGGCTTGCGGGTTTATGGTTTCCGCGTGGCCGAGCCACACCACGACGAAACGCCGCATTGGCATCTGTTGCTGTTTATGCGCCCGGAAGAACGCAACGCGATCACCAGTATCATGCGGGCTTACGCGGTCAAAGAAGACCGCGCCGAGCTGGGCAAACGTACCAGCGCCCGTTTTACGGCCAAACGCTTAGACCCGAAGAAAGGCAGCGCGACCGCCTACATTGCAAAATACATTTCGAAGAATATCGACGGCTACGCCCTGGACGGCGAAAAAGACCATGAAACTGGCAAGCCGCTGAAAGAAACCGCACGCCTGGCAATGGCCTGGGCATCCCGTCACCGCATCCGCCAGTACCAGCCTATCGGCACACCACCTGTCACGGTCTGGCGGGAACTGCGCAAACTGAATAACGCGCTGCAAGCTGAACTGATTAAGACGCGCGGGTACAAGCGCGGCCAGCGCCTTTTATCTGATCCGGAAATGGACGCGGTAATGGCGGCGGCGGATGCCGGTTGTTTTGCTACCTACATCATGAAACAGGGCGGCGTACTCATTCCCCGCGAAAGCTACATTGTGCGCCTGGCTTACCACGACGCTGACAAGCCGAACGCTTACGGGGAAATCGTGGAAAAGATTTTCGGCATCTTCTCGCCGCGTCTGGGGGATGATTCCCGCGTTTGCACCCGTCTTAAAACATGGACGATTGTCGCCAAACTCAAGACGCCACAGGCCGAAGACATGCGCGAAACCCCGGAGGTTTTGACCTTACCGGACGGCCCCGCCGTCCCTTGGAGTTCTGTCAATAACTCTACGGCAGAGGAAAATTTAAACGAAAATGCCGGAGTTGATGACAGTATTGTCGGGGGTGTTGGCATAGATTTTGACCAAATGGACGACAAAGAACGCCGGGGACTTTTGCGAAGGCTGAGAAACCCACCGGTTACCCCAAAAACGCCTCAAGATTCCTTACCCGATAACACACCGGCGCCCCAGGCGCGGAATACTCACGCCCAAAATACAGCGTTGCGGCTTATCGATTTTGCAGAAACAGCCGGAATTATCCTTGATATGCCTGCGGCCATATCGCTGGCCCTGGGTGCTGAATGGATTATCGACGGGTGTCGGTACATCGGCACGGCGGACGGCACCTTGTTTGCCGTGGGTCGGGCGCCTGAGCGTTGCGAGGGATTAATACGGGAGGAGAGAACCAGAAGATTACAAAGCTTTATCAAAGAAAAACAGATGATTGTTAAGAAACTAGCTTGATGGGCCATTTACGGCCATAAATTTGGGGTGCCAAAATGACAAAAGCAGATATTCAATTTTTATTTGATGCTGAAATGGAACGCCGCCGCATGGTGGATATAGCTGTGCGGGCTGATTGCTTTACCTATAGTTACCAGGCAGCAAAGGCAGTGTTTCAAAATTTTAATAATAACCATCCAATATTTTATGAAAATGGCACAGTAGACATTTTCCCGGATATAACCTTGCTTCATAGAATTTCGGCATTGAAGACATTCAAAGAAAAGGAAAAAACCCATATCCATCTTTCTTCAAAAATAGCAATTTTTGGCTTAGGTCACTGGGGGGCAAAACGTTTTATGCGCATTAAGTTTTAAGCACGCTGCTCACCCCATAACGAAAAACCCCGCCTTGATAGCGGGTTTTTTTGTTTAAACAGCCTGCCCATTTAGCAGGTTAAGCGCGAACTGCCGTTCGTCCGGTTTCAGCTGGTCAATCAGGAATTTCACCAGCTTGTTGCCGGTCAGCCCGCTGGGACTCAGTGAGTGCGAGAATGTCGCGTTAAAAACAAACGTATGGCCGCACTCCACTTCTGAACAGGCGCAGTACAAATCCGCCAGTTTTTTGTCCTTCCAGTCTGATTTACGAATGATTGCCGGTGATCCACACTCCGGGCAATTAATTTTAAAAATGCGCATATTTACAACCCCGCACGCCAGTGCCAACAATTGGGCTGATTTTAGCTTATCCGCGCTCATTTTTCGCCCTTATCCGGGGCAATTACAGGAATTTCAACGTCAAAATTCAGGTGCAACCGTGGAGGAATTTCCCGGTCTGTGTTGATACCGTTCATAAATTTACGTTGTAACGGGATCACCTCGTCTTTGCGGTAGGTACTGCGAGCCGTTTCCGGGTTCCCCATGACCGCGCCGTTGGTCGGGATGATACCAGCCAGGCCAGATGGGAACCGGTGGGCGGTTAAAATATCCTGGGCGGTGATGCTCTTTATGTTCGCAAATTCATCTTTTGCGGCTACCTCACCAACAGGTATCAACTTGACCCCTTCCGGGTCGCCCTTCGGGATGTTGATAAACATATTGCGGAAATTGCCCAGTCCTTTGGACTGCTCAATCTTGGTTTTAATTTCGGCTTCCACTTCCCCGGTAATGTTCGGGTCATTGGCATACAGGATAAAGCCCATGTGTGCGCCGTTGTTGTAATAACGACGCCTGAAAATGGTCGCTTCACTGTTTAACAACACCGAATGAATGCCGCCGATATAGTCCGGCAAACCGTAAACTTGTTGGCGCGGGTCATACATTTTGAAAAACACTACATCGCGCGAGTCATAAATCAGCGGCGGCCCCTCCTGCAACACGGCAAAAGCCCCGTCCTTTCTGCAACGTAGGTACAGCGACGGCAGCGGCATCAAGTCGATAACCTCCCCGAAAACATTACGAATTTTGAGAATCCCCACATCCCCGAATGTTAGATAGTCGAACGCCATTTGCTCGACCTGGTCACCGCTCAACCCGCCGCCCAGGTAGCCACCGGCCACCATGTTGCGCCGGGCGTACAACACACCGCCGTGCTGGCCGTTCAGATTTGGCAGCTGTGCCAGGGCCAGGCGGTCAATGGGTAAACTCCAATGGTCGTGGGTGTTGTCATACCAGATATTCAGGTAATCCGTACCCGTCGTCAAAATGGGTTCGGGTTCACCGAAGGTGATCACGCTCCCCTGACCAGCCATTGATGAAAACGCTTTCGGTCGCGCAGCTGCGGCGCGGTGATGTTTTTTTTGCTTACGCTGTTTCGTTGTCATGCTGCTTGTCCAAAGGCCCAGGTTGACGGGCGGTCAAATTCGTAGTCGATAGGTTCATTAATCACGGCGTGAGAAATGGCGAAGAAAACGTCCGCGTGGCCGGTGGCGTCCGAGCGTTCGGCGACGAACGTCAGCGCGTTGCCGCTGGCCGTCGTGGTTCGGCGTATTGCCATAAAGCTGGCCGGTATTTCGGCCCGCTCTTTATTGGTTTCGTCCTGGGCATCCTTCGCCCATTCGATGCGCTTACGTTCCACCACGTCTATCATCTTCATCACCAGGCGATTTTTACTTTCCACACTGTATAAAATCGCGTTGGCTTCGCGCGGCGCGAACTTGGTCACCAGGTCATAAACGCCTTTCCCGATGCCGGTCGTGTCGATACCGATATAGGTAATATTGAACCGCCGCATTAGTCCTTTTATCTGCTCGGCCTGCCAGCTGAAATTAAGCCCCTGCCATTGGTATATGGCGAGAACGCGGAAGCGCTCGCCCTCAAAAATCGGCGGGGCCACTATCACAAAGGTGGAATTGTCCCCCGACCGCGACGGGTCGAAACCGGCCCACACTTCCCGGTTACCAAATGGCCGGGCGGCGGTCGGGTCATAATCGCCCCAGGTTCCCGCGTCCACCTCGCAGGCCACCAGGGCCGCCAGTTTGAAAACGGCGTCTTTGCTGTCCACGAACTGGCACATGTAAAGCATGGCGAAGGCAGTCGGGTTGTACTTGTTGCGAAGTCGCTCGATATCGACCAGGGCGGCGAGTCCGCCTTCGATAGCGTCTTCCATCGTGATGATGTAACGCCAGATTTCATCCGGGCAGCGGATGCCCGCTTCACGCAATGCCTTCTCTTTGGGGAAGACTTTTCCTTTACGTGTCGGGTCGTCCTCGCTCCACGCTTCCCCCGTCCACACGGTATACGCCTGGTGGGTCTTCGCGCTGGGTGTCGAAAAATAGGTCGTGCGAAATTTGTTGTGCGTCGCCATTGCTGACGCCACTTCATGCAGGCGGGTGAATTTCGGGATCCAAAACACTTCATCACCATACAGGTGACCGTTAAAGCCCTGGGCCGTGCTGGCATTGGTCGACAGGAACCGCAGAATCGCGCCGTTGCTGAGACGGATATTTTTCCCGGTCAGCGTGACGCCGAAATGTTGCTGCGCAATCTGGACGATGTATTCGCGGAAAATTTCCGACTGTGCCCGGGAGGCTGAGAAAAAGACCTGATTGTCGCCGCTGATAACGGCATCTTCGAACGCTTCCCAGGCAAAATAGTAAGTCATGCCAACCTGACGGCTTTTGAGGATAAACCGCCAGTCTTCATCCTTATGGTCACGGCAATGCAGCTGATAGTCGAACAGGTGTTCGCGCGCCCAGTCGTCGAGCATTTCCGCCGTGATGCCGGACACGTCATTTTTTTTGTATTTACGTTTGCGACCTTCTCCGGGTTCGGCGCCGTCGAAGCCGTCACCTCCATAGCTCACCACGCTTTTAGCCTTAATCTCGGCCATCTTTTCGGCGTGCTTATTATGCTGGGCCATCAGTTTGACGTGCTGGGCGACCAGGTCGCGGAGTTCTTCCAGTTCCAGGGAGGTTTTTTTCTCCCGGCGCGTCAGCTGGTCAATGCGCCGGGCGATCACATGTTCGACGGAATCCACAGGCAACAGGGATGCCCACTGGCCGACGTCCGCCCAATGGTAAACCGTTCGCGGCGGGAGGTTTAATTCCTGCGCAATGTCTTTGGGCTGCCAGCGTTTAATATATAACGCGCGGGCCGCCTCTTTTATTTCATCTGAATATTTAGCCATGCGGCTATTATGACGGGAGATAACAAAGCCATTTATCATTAAATATCGGCAATAGTCGGCTAATACCTAATATCCGAATGCACCCGAAATAAAGCGGGTGCGCGTTATTCCTCAATTCGTAATACTGCCTTCCACAGAATACCGTCTGATAAATTCATTACATTATTAAGGTCAATTATGCCGCAACCTAATTACCGCACCGATTGGCTGTGCATTGCCACATCGGGGCAGGCTGTAGACGGTCGCACCATTGAGGCGCAATGGTTAATTGATGCGGCAGAAACTTACAGCCGCGACACCTACACCGCGCTGATTTGGCCGCACCACCCGCAATATGAATATGCCGAACGTGAGTTCACCTGCAATCTGGGTGAGGTTGACGCATTAAAAACAGAAACCGTGGACGGCGTTGTAAAACTTTATGCCCAGCTTATTCCTAACCGTTTTCTTATTTACGCGAATGAAGATGGACAAAAATTATTTACCTCCGCTGAATTCATGGGCGACTTTGCCGGAAGCGGTCGCGAATATTTGATGGGTTTGGCCGTCACGGATATTCCGGCAAGCCTTGGTACTGAAAAAATCAGATTCCAATTAGCGGGTGAAGAAAAAGACGCCGCACGCGGAAGTTTAGAAACTTTCAGCCTGGGTAAATTAAAGACCCAGAAAAAAGAATCCTCTTTTTGGGGGAAATTATTTTCTACCCGCAAAGAGTTTACGCCAACGCCAGAACCCAACACTAACACCGACAAGCCCAACGAGGGCGAGGAACAAAAGATGGATGAATTAAAAGCCCTCTTGCAGCAAATGATGCAAATGCTCACCGACATGAGCGACGCCAGCACCGGCGACGACCCTGATGTAGACGACCCAGACCAGGCCGCCGACGTCGTCGCCGATATCGCAAGTGATATCGCCGATGCTGCCGACCAGGTCGCCGAAATTGCCGCTGACGTTGCAGACAACCCGGACGACGAAGTCAAAGCGGCTGAATTTACCGTCGCAAAAGCCAACCTGGTGAAAGCCATGAAGGCGTTTAACGTGAGGTCAAAACCGGCGCGAAATTCTCGCCGAGAACGTCGCCAGTTCAGTGCCCGCCGCCCTGGTAAAAAATCTAAAAGTGACGCGTTTACCCAGCTGTCCACGCAGCTTAATAACGTCATGACCAAGCTGTCAGCCCAGGAAAGTGGCGGAACGCGACGCCCAGGCAATGCTCCAGGTGGTAGTAACAAACCGCGCGAACTCGTTTAAGGCGTTTTTGCCCAGATTTTAAGGAAAACACCATGCACCACAACCAGCAATTATCCCCCCGAGCAGAGGAGCGGCTACTCAAGTTTACCGCTGCCCTGGCTAGTTCTTACGGCGTGCGTGATACCGCAAAGTTTTTCGCGATCACCCCGCCAAAAGAAACAGCCCTGCGCGACGCCTTACTTGAGCGTTCGGATTTCCTGCGCCTGATTAACGTTACCGACGTCAGTCAGACTACTGGTCAAGTTATTAGCACCGGTAAGCCCGGCATTTATACCGGTCGTAAAAAAAATGGCCGTTTCAGCCGCCCGCTGGGCGTGGACGGTAACGAGTACAAGCTTTATGAAACGGATTCCGGTTCATACCTGGATTACAACACCCTGACCAACTGGGCGAACTCCGGCAGCGAAGACGAATTCTTCCAGCGCATCCAGGCGTTCAGCAATGAATCCTTTGCGCTCGACATGCTGCGCGTCGCGTTCAACGGTATCAGCGCCGCCGAAGACACCGACCCGGACAAAAACCCGAACGGTGAAGACGTCAACATC
Source organism: Rahnella sp. ChDrAdgB13 (assembly GCF_017655185.1). NCBI lineage: Bacteria > Pseudomonadati > Pseudomonadota > Gammaproteobacteria > Enterobacterales > Yersiniaceae > Rahnella > Rahnella sp. ChDrAdgB13. The sequence goes on from NZ_JAEMGT010000006.1 coordinate 77,776, forward strand.
GGCTGGCACAAAATCGTGAAAGACCGCACACCGGCCCAGATTATTGCCGACACCGTCACCCTGGGCGGCACAGGCGCCGATTTCGTGTCCTTAGACGCGGCGGTCACTGACCTGCTTCACGCCTGCATCCTGGAACAATTCCGTAATGATCCACGCCTGTGCGTGCTGATTTCCGGTGACCTCATCGGCAAAGACGCCACCACCATGATGAACATGGTCGACCGTCCAACCGAGAAAGTGGCCGCGCAGCTGATGAACCGCCAGATTGCTGGGCTGGACGTTTACACCCCGCCATTTATGCCGGAAGGCCGTTTGATCATCACCACGCTGGACAACCTGCATATCTATACACAGGGCGGTACCCGCAAGCGTAAAGCAGACTGGAGCGACGACCGCAAACAGTTCGAAAACAGCTATCTGCGCATGGAAGGCTACGCGGTTGAGCACGACGAACTGTACGCCGCGTTCGACAAAATCACGCTCGCGGAACCGGTCACCCCACCAGAAGAAGGCGGAGAGTAACGCTATGGCCATGTCCCCGTGTCAACGTCACCGCGCCCGCGTTAAAGCCTCGCAGGCACTGGACAACCGCGAAGCGCTGACAGCCTCACCGGCCAGTTTCCACCTGCAAAAGCTGGAACTGGAAAGCGACGTCGCACAGCTGCGCAGCCTGCCGCGTACGGAAGACCGCATCGAAATGAAGCGGGACGAACTGCTGCCGCGCTGGTTGCCAACGGTGGAAGCCTACCTCGCCGGTGATAAGCGTTATGCAAATCCGGCCCTGGTGTACTGCGTTGTCTGGCTGTTTGACACCGGGGAAATGGAAAAGGCGCTCGACTGGGCAGATATCGCCATCGCCGAAGGTCAGGCGACGCCGGAAAACTTCAAAACCACGTTACCGGCGTTTGTGGCTGATACCGTCATGGAATGGGCCATCAACGAAGCCGCCGCAGGCCACAGCATAGAACCGTACTTTACGCGAACGTTTAACAACATCCGCGACAAGTGGCGGTTGCATGAAGACATCAACGCCAAATGGTTCAAGTTCGCCGGGCTGTACATGCTGCGCGACGAGAACGGCGCACCGCGTGCCACCGCCGTGGAAGATGTCGACACGCTGGAACAGGCCGACGCGCTGCTTGCCCAGGCGGAAAAGTACAACCGAAACGCCGGTGTAAAAACCATGCGCACGAAAATTCAGGCCCGCATTAACAGCCTGGTCGCGCTGTAAAGACTACCGCAAGCCGGGGCGGGCGCGGTGGAGGCATAAAGCCCGTAAGGCTTTTTGGCCGTGGAAACCGTTAGCCCGCTTCTCACATTTTTGAGGTGTACCCGATGAACAGCCCGAGTTTCAGCATCAGCGGCAGGCCGGTGGGATATCAGGACGATGCCATCACCAACGGTGTGGCGTTCTGGCCGGATTTGAATCTCGCCGAGTTTCAAAAAACGCGCACCATCCCCGCCGACCTGCCGCCAGAAATTGCAGGCGTCGCCGTGCTGGCGGCCATTGCCGAGGTAAACAGCACATTAGGCGATGTGGTTACGTACTGGACGGGCAAAGGATGTACCCAGGCCAAAGACGTGCCCGGCGCGAAGATGGGCGCCGAGAATCAGCTGACAGCCCAGTACAAAAAGGCCGTCTATGCCAGGGCAAAAGCCGATTTATTGGGTGAATTTGCCGCTATCGGGCGCAGGGAATCACACCCTGGGCAGGAAAGCACAGACACCCGCGCCAACCTGCTGGCTGAGGCGGCGTATGTCATGCGCAACATGTTGCAGCTGCCGCGCGTCGGGGTGCATTTGATATGAGCCAATTAGACGACCTGACGGCTTTTCTTACCGCCAACCTGCCGCCTGATGCCATGCAAATGTTTCAAAGCACGATGGACGATTGCGAAATCACTCGCAGCGGCAAAGCCCTGGGGCTAGGTCAGCGTCGCGTTGGCGTTTTTCGCTATAACGGTCGTTTGTCCTGGGACAATTTTCCGTACCGCCGTTATTCCCCCGGCGTGGTGTATGCGCTGGTGTTGGCCTGGATTGAAGACCACGCCAACGAACTGCACGACGAACTCAATCTCGCCGACCCCACGGTCGACCCGGAGTTTGATGATGAAGACGCGTGCATCTTGGAAATCGTCGTCGCCCTGGCAGACCCTATCATCATCACGCCGACCGACAACGGCGCCGTGCCGTTTCGGGGCAAGCGCTGGGATGTGGTCAATCCTGAAATATGGACAGCGACGGAAGTCGAAGTCATTACCCAGATAGCGGGCGAATCGTGATCCGCGGCGAACTGAATCAGCGTCAGCTGAAACAGATGCGTGCTGCGCTGGCCGCCGCTGACCTGCCGCCGAAGAAACGCCAGCGCCTGTTATGGCGTATCGCCAAACTCGGCATCATCGTGGCGGCCAAACGCAACCAGCGGAACCAGGCAGACCCGGACGGGACGCCGTGGTCACCGCGAAAGCGTGGCAAAGGCAAGATGCTGCGCGGCCTGCCCAAGCTGCTGGCCGTGCGGGAAATGCCGGAAATCCAGGGCGTGCGGATTTACCTCAAGGGCGGGAATTATCGCAACGGGGCGAAGCCGATTGCGGCGGGTCTGGTCGGCGCCGTGCAGCAGGACGGCGCCCATATTCAGATGAATGCCAGTAGTGCGCCGAGAAAGTCGCAAACCAACCGCCCGGCACTACCGCGACAGGCCAAAAAGCTGCGTGCGCTGGGGTACAAAATTCGCCAGGGCAAGCGCTGGATTAAGCCGTCGAGCAAATACATCGTGGCAAAAATGAGCATGGCCCAGGCGGGTTTATTGATTAAAAAACTGCGGGGCACACCGTCAAAACGCACCTGGACAATCGACATACCGGGGCGCGTATTTTTAGGCGTCAGCAACGACGAATTTAACAAAATACTTGCGCGGCAATTGCAGGCGATTGGCTTCGGCTGGGACGTCAACGCGCAGGACATCAGGGGGTAATCATGACCTGGCCCAATATCAACATTGACCAGATTAACCGCTTTAACGGCACCACGACCGACGTCGAGCGCGTCGTTTTGTTTGTCGGTTATGGCAAAACCAACATCGGGAAAACACAGGCATTAAATACCGGCAGCGACCTGGACACGGCGCTGGGCGCTGACGACAGCCAGCTGAAATCGCTGGTTATCGCTGCTGCGAACAATGCCGGACAAAACTGGTTCGCCTACGTGCATGTCATGCCTGAACCCGATATTGAAAAAGACGTGCCGGATGCGGACTGGACGGCGGCCATTCAATCCGCCCAGAACGTTGCATCGGTTGAAGGTATTGTCCTGGCGTTTGATACCGTCCTCACAGCCACCATTAACCGGGCCACCGAAATGCGCAACACGCTGAAAGCCAATTTTGGCCGGTTCGTGTGGTTCCTGCTGGCCGTCAGCGGACCAGATGCGGAGGAGTCCTGGTCGGATTATTTAGCCCGCATGACCACTCTGCAACAGGGCATTGCCTCCCCAGGCGTCCAACTGGTTCCGCGCCTGTGGGGTAATGAACCCGGCGTTCTGGCCGGTCGCCTGTGCAACCGTTCGGTGACCGTTGCAGACAGTCCGGCCCGCGTGGCAACGGGGGCTGTGACAGCACTCGGCAGTGACGCCCTGCCCAAAGACGGCGACGGCGTGGAGCTGGACTTAGCCATCTTGCAGGCCCTCAACACCAACCGTTTCAGCGTACCGATGTGGTACCACGATTTTGACGGTATCTATTGGGCGGACGGCTGCACCCTGGACGTGGAAGGTGGCGATTACCAGACCATTGAGAATGTGCGCATCGTCGATAAAGCCTCCCGCCGCGTCCGTTTGCGTGCTATCCCGAAAATCGCCGATCGTTCGCTAAACAGCACGCCAGGCAGTATCGCGGCCCATGTGACGTATTTCGGCAAGCCGCTGCGCGAAATGGCGATCACCTCCCAAATCAACGGGATTGAATTCCCAGGGGAAGTAAAACCACCGCAAGACGGGGACATCAGCATTACCTGGGCGAGTAGCGTCAAGGTGCAAATTTTTATCAAAGTGCGTCCGTACGAAAGCGCGAAAGAAATCGCGGTCAGTATCGAACTCGACACCTCTCTGGAGAGCTAACCCATGACAGAACGCATTAGCGGCGGGTCGTTCGATGTGAACTATGACAGCGTCATGATCCACGTCGAAAACGCCACGGTGACCATCACCGACAACAGCGCCGCCGTACAGACGCGCGGCGTGCCCAACGGCCACGTCAAAGGATCAGTCTCGGCAGATGTTGAAATCGAAGTCGATTCCCTGAATTTCAAAAAATTCACGGCAGTGGCCCGCGCGGCAGGTTCCTGGCGAGCTATCGCCGCGAAAGACTTTCTGTTTTATGCCAACGCGGGCGACGAGGAAGAAAAAATCGAGGTATTCGGCTGCGTGCCGACGCTGTCCGACCTGGTCAACATCGCACCGTCTGAGGCCAACAAGACCACGAAGAAAATTAAATTCATGGTCACCAGCCCGGATTTTGTGGCGATTGATGGCGTGCCGTATCTGTCAGCCCGCGATACGCGCGACCTGAAAGGATAACGCCATGCAATACAGCCCGTCCGAATTCCTTGCGGAATCCGTCAAGTGGGTTGCTGACAACGCCCCAATTGTTTACACGGCGGCGAGCGCCTTTTCTATCGCCGCGATCATGTCGCTGCGAGACGGTAAACGCTGGATTTATTCGCTGATGGGCGGTTGCGTGTGCGCCGTTATCGCCCTGAGCCTGGGCGGCGTCCTGGACTCTATCGGGTTTACCAAGGATGTGGCCCCGGTCATTGGCCCGGTTATCGGTTTTATCGGTGCCGACAAATTGCGCGACATTATTTTAGCCATCGTAGAACGCCGCACCGGCGCGGACGGTGGCAACAATCAACCTAAATAAGGTGTTTCATCATGACATTAGGCGAAAAACAACAAGAGTTTACCCGCATGGTCGGCCTGCTGATTGCCTGGGCGTATGCCAACGGCTTTGCCCTGACATTCGGCGAAGCCTACCGCACCCCGGAACAGGCAAAACTGAATGCAACATCCGGCGCCGGTATCGCCAATAGCCTGCACACCCAACGCCTGGCCGTGGATTTTAATCTGTTTATCAACGGCACCTGGCAGACCGACAGCACCGCATTCACACCGCTGGGTGAATTCTGGGAAAGCCTGGGCGGCAGTTGGGGCGGGCGATTCAAGACCAACCCGGACGGCAATCACTTTAGCCTTGAACATAACGGGGTCCGCTAATGCTGCGTGACCTGTGGTGGTATTTGTTCCTCTTAGCGGCCGGTGCCTATATGGGCTGGACTGCTCACGATTTGCGGGACGCAAAATTAGAACGGGACGCAAACCGGTCAGCAGAGCAAACCCGCCAGGTTGTCACCGAAGTGACAAGGCAATCCGGCCAGGTATTGGAAGCCAAAATCGCGGAGTTAAAAGCCAATGAAACCCACACCGAGCGGGAAATCCGCACGGAAATTATTAAGCCGGTGTTTACCAATGTTTGCGCTACTGACGAGTATGTCCGGGTGTTCAACCAGAGTGTTGATCAGGCCGAGCGAACCTTATCAGGAAAACCAGCTGACATTGTGCCCGGTTACCCTGCCACGACTGGCGGGCAAAACCGGCGCTGATTTTGACGCGGCGTTATCGCGGTATATCCAGCTGTATACCGACTGCGCCGCACGACATAACGCCCTGGTGGGCATCATCCGACAACGAAAGGATTTAGACCAATGAGTAACCAAAAAAATAAAACCATTTCCATGACCGTGGCCGGTGTTGAACTGACGTTCGAACCGAACAAAACCGCGTTTAATGGCCTGATGAATGAAGTCACCGCGACCAACAAAATGGCGCCAATGGTCACGTATTTGGGCCGTATTGTGTCGCCCGACTTTAAGGACGCACTCACGCAGCTGATTGACGACTATCCGGGCGTTGAACTGCAAATCGCCGAGAAGGTGAATTCGATTTACTCGCCACAGGTTGAGATTGAAATAAAAAACTGACGGCGCGGGTAGCGGCCATCCGGGCGAATGCCCTGGAACAGTATTTGACGCTGCGCCGCTACTATCTGCCACACGAAGACGACACCGAAGAAAATCTCGCCCGCGCGTTGTGGCTTGACGAGTATTTTGCAAAGACCAAAGCCTATAAAACGGCGGAGGGAATAGCGATAGCCCTTAACGGAACCTGACATGAGTCACTTAGATTTTACTTTGAGCCTAATCGACAAGCTGACGCGACCGCTAAAAACGGCCCAGTCGTCGCTGAAAGGTTTCGCTGAAAAATCGCAGGCATCTTTCGGGAAAATCGGCATCGGAACTGCTGCCGTGTGGGCAGTTGCGCAATCCATCAGGGGCGTACTCGGCCCCGCGTCGGAAATGAAAGCGGCCTTGAATGAACTCGGCGCCAAGGGCGTGGCGGAGGATACGCTCAATAAGCTGTCCTCCGCCGCGCTTAAATTCAGTATCCGCTACGGCAAAAGTGCGGTCGACGTAGTCAATTCCAGCTATGCCATAAAAGGCGCGATGGCCGGACTCGCTGACCAGGATTTACCGCGCGTCACGCTGGCCGCCAACACGCTGGCCGCAGGGGTTAAAGCCAGCGGCGAAGAGGCTGGGGAATACATCAGCGCGATGGCGTCCCGCTTCAACAGTGAACTATCCAGCCTGGGACACGTGAGATTTGCCGAAGAACTGGCGGGGAAAACCGCCTACATGGTGCAAAACTTCGGCGTCAAAATGCAGACCATGCAAGAGCTTATCGAAGGCACTAAAAAAGCTGGGGCAGACTTTGGCGTCAGCATGGACGAACAGTTCGCCGTGCTGGGCAACTTGTCACGCACGCTCGGCACTGAATCCAGCGGCATTTACGAACAGTTCCTGCGCAGTGCGCCCGCCGCGGCCCGAAAGCTGGGCATGAGCTTTGTCGATGCCACCGGCAAAATGCTGCCAATGGGCGACATTTTGCAAAAGCTGCAAGACAAATACGGCAAGAGCATCGAAGGCAACGTCAAGGCACAGCAAGATTTAGACGCCGCTTTCGGTGGTGGTGCCGACGTCATTAAAAAGCTTTACGGCCAGCAGAATATTTTAAATCGCAGCATCAGCGAACTGGGCCGCAATGACGGCATGAAGCGTGCCGAGGAAATGGCCGCCAAAATGGCGAAACCCTGGGAGCGCATCACCGCGTCGTTTTTCGCGATACGCGTCGCAATCGGTAACACTTTGTTGCCCATCCTCACCCCGCTGATTAACCGCGTAGCCGACGTCGGGGCCAAATTCGCCCGCTGGCTGGACATGTTCCCCAACATTGCCCGCTGGCTGGGTTACATCACGCTTGCCGTACTGTCATTTGGTTTAGTCGGCGCGGCGGCAAATATCGCGATGGGGGTATTTGGCTTCACCATGATGGGCCTGACCGGGATTTCCAAATTACTGGTCACCGCCTGGAAGATGCTCACCTTTACGCTGAATTTGCTGCGCCCGTCCCTGCTTATGACCCGTATCGGTCTGGCCGGTCTGTGGATCCAGTCCAAATTACTGGCCGTGTGGACAGGCGTCTGCCGCGTGGCACTGTTTGCCTGGAACGCGGTACTAAAAGCCGGGGCCATTGCCATGCGTATTTATGGCGTGGCGACCATGTTCGCCGGTGTCGCCATGCAGATTTTGACCAGCCCGATCACTTTAATTATTGCCGCGCTGGCAGCGCTGGCCGTGGGTATCTGGTATGTGGTGACGCACTGGGATGAACTGAAAACCGCCATTATGGAAACCGCCGCTTTTGCCTGGGTTATGGATATGGCCGGACAGGTCGGCAAGGTCTTTTCAAGCGTCTGGGATTCCATCGCCCAGGGCTGGGATGCTGTGGTGAAATTCTTTACCGGATTGTCACCAGTGACCGCATTTGAAGGGTTTTCCGAGGCCATCGGCAATATTTTCAGCGGCCTGTTTAATGTCCTGAAAAACAGCTTTACCGCGACGTACAACTGGATTGCCGAAAAGTTAAATAACCTGCCCGGCGTCAATATCGACCTGAAAACCACGGCGGCGACCAACGTCGGCACCACGACGGCCCCGCAGCTAAACGGCACATCACTGCTAACCGGCAACACAACCGGTTCGGCGATCCCCCGCGACGGGCTAATGAGCCAGGTTAAATCCGACAATAAAACCGTTGTCGACAGCCGCAAAACATGGGGTGACACCTACATTAATGCGCCAAACGGCATCACCCCCGGCCAGCTGGCCGAATGGCAAGAGATGAACGCAGGATGAGCGATACACTGATTTACATTGATTTGCTGATAACTCACGGGGATTTCACCCTGGATTCCGGCAATGAGCCGCAGCTGTGTAACAACCAGGCCAGCATCGGACAGGACATTATTCACAGCATTTTAGAAAGTGGCATCACGTCGAAACTGATTGGCGAACGCAGCCCGACCCTGCGCGGCGATGTCATTACACAGCTGACGTTGCTAGTGGAAAGCGACACCCGACTTATTCCGGGCACGATTGTGATTACAGAAGAAAACTTGTCACGCCTTTACGTTACCGCTGAAACCTATGATTTCGGCGATGTCGGCCAGGGAGTTAATTATGTCTGAAAAACCAACCGTCGATTTTGAGCAAATTTTGCGTGATAGCGGGATGCCGACCACGGAAGACGAAATCGGCGCGGCGTTTAAAACCATTGTCGCTGATGAAAATTACGTGACGAATACGTCGCGCATGTCGCCGTTCTGGCGGCTGATTAACAAGATTGTCAGCACGCCGGTGTTATGGCTGAAAGATGCCCTGGTCAGCGTCGTTTTAACGAATATGTTTGTGGCGACCGCCACCGGCCCGATGCTGCGCCTGTTAGCCTGGGCGGTGAATATTGAAGTCAAACCCGCCAGCGCGGCAGCGGGCACCCTACGCTTTTATAAATCCACACCGGCCAACGCGGTGACCATCACAGCCGGGACGATTATCCAGACTGAGCGCATTAACGGCGTGGTGTATGCGCTGGCCGTCAGCCAGGACACCACGTTGCCCGAAGGTGTCGAAAGTGGCTTGGTTGCTGTGACCGCCACCGGTACCGGCAGCGGCTACAACCTTGCACCGGGTTATTACCGCATTCTGCCGGTGGCCGTGGCCGGGATTGCCAGCGTGGTGAATGAAGACGATTGGTTAACCACGCCGGGCGCCGATGAAGAAACCGACGACGAGCTGCGCGACCGCACCCGCAACCAGTTCAACCTGGTGGGAAATTACCATACGGATGCCATTTACCGCAGCATGATAGCCAGCATTGTGGGCCTGAGCGTCGACCGCATTTTCTTTTTGCATGACGCCCCGCGCGGCCCAGGTACCGCAAACGCCTATTTATTACTCGACAGCGGCGAGACGTCACAGCCTTTTATCGACGCGGTCAATGACTACGTTAACACCCAGGGCCACCACGGCCACGGCGATGATTTGCAGTGTTTTGCCATGCCGGAAACGACCCACACACTGGCCGTCACGGTGTTTGTCCTGAGCAAAGAGAACATGACGGCGGAAGAACTGGATGAACTGCAATCCGGCGTCACCAATCTTATCCGCTGCGCCTTCCGGGAAAATGCCAATTATGACGTCAAAAAGACCTGGCCTTATGCGCGGTTCTCATTCTCCAATCTGGGCCGCGAATTGCACAAAACATTTTCGGTTATTGATTCCCTGAGCTTTTCGCTTACGGACATCATCAGCGAATTAACCGTCCCGCGCCTGGAATCCCTGACAGTGGAGATTATCAATGACTGATTTTCTAACCCAGCTTAAAAGCCTGAAACTGCCGTCCTGGATGGACGCAGGCGAACCGGCCAAATTATTGCGGGCCTGCGTGCGGTTTTGGTCAACCGTTTATGACTGGATCACCTGGCCGCTTCGCCAGTTCGACCCGCTGACCTGCGCTGAACCGTTGTTAAACCTGATTGCCTGGGAGCGCGACATCACCCGTTTTGACGGTGAGCCGCTGGAACTGTACCGCAAGCGGGTGAATTTCGCCTTTATCAACGCCCAGCAGGCGGGCGAGGTGGCCGGATTTATTGCAATTTTCAGTCGCCTGGGTATTGGTTATGTCGAATTGCTGGAACGTCAGGAAGGGCTGGACTGGGACGTCATTGTCGTGCGGGTAACAGATAGCCAGGTTGCGAACAATAGCGACCTGCTTTTAGAGATTATTCGCAAATATGGCCGCACCTGCCGCCGCTATCAGTTCGAAGTCATTACAACCCTGACGGTGCATATCAACATCGGCTGGTATCAGGGTGAATATATTTGCTACCCGGCCACGCTGGGCGACGTAGACACAACATCAAGCGCAACATTTAGCGCAAGTTTGTAGGGGAAGACCATGTCACAAACCGTCATTACACAAGCCTTTGTTGAGTGGAAAGCCCAGCAAGCCGCAGACAACCAGCCCGTTACGCTGGATGAATTTATTTTCGCTTTCGTGCCCGACCTGGACGTCACCAAGCCCATTGAAAACACCGAGGCCATTCCGACCGACAAAATCGTATACCGCCAGGCCGTCAGCAAAACCGGCGTAGTCAATGCCAATGCCGTGGTGTATTCCGTCACGATGGGCGCCGACGTCGGGGATTTCGATTTCAACTGGATAGGGCTGACCAACAAGGCCAGCGGCACACTTGCCATGATTATTCATGCGCCAACCCAGCGCAAAATCCAGAACGCCAGCGGCCAACAGGGCAACGTCCTGGTGCGCTCCATGTTGATGGAATACAGCGGCGCCCAGGCATCTACCAATATCACGACACCCGCCGAAACCTGGCAGATTGATTTTACCGCCCGTCTGGCGGGCATGGATGAAGCCGACCGCCTGGCGGCGCTGGATATCTACGGCGCCGGTGCATTTTTCGATAATGGCTTTTTGGTCGCAAAAACCGGTTCGCAATATTTCGTGACCAAGGGGCTGGGGTATGTGGGCGGTTTGCGTGCCGAACTGGCGGCAAATCAAAACGTCGCCGTGTCGGCCAAACCGACAACAGTCTGGGCAGATGTGTGTTACCAGGGCACGTTGACCAGCGCCTACAAAACGGCGATCACCTTCACAGTTGCGGATACGCTGGAAAACCACACTACTGACGGCGTCGCGCATTACGTGTTTGCACTGGCAAGCATTGACGCCGCAGGCACAATCACCGATTTACGTCCGAAAGGCTCTTTGGCTGACCAAACCTTTTTACGTAAGGACAAAAACCTTACCGATATCGCTAACCCAGCCACAGCCCTCAAAACGTTAAACGGCGTCCCGACAAGCCGGACAGTCAACAAAAAACCATTGTCTGATGATATTAATCTTGCCCCAGATGACGTTGGGGCGCTGCCTTCCGGGGGTACTGCGGTCGCAGCCAAAAAGTTAGAAACGACCCGCAAAATTGCTGGTGTCGAATTCGACGGCACAAAAGATATCTCACTGACGGGTGCCAATATTGGGCTTGATAAAGTCGGCAACTATGCTGCCGTCCAGGCCAATGGCGGGCTTCATCACGATAGTGCGCATCGTATTTATATGGATTGGGCAATCGACGGAAAAATATACGCGACCGTTGATAACACTGACCAGGGCGCCTTTTTTACGACAAAAAACCCACCCAATTACGGCCAGGTAGGAGCCTATCCCCAGTCAGGGGGAAACGTCAGCGGCTATGTAAATGCAACGTATCTGAGCGCTACCCAACCCCCTAACCCAGGAAAAGAAGTTCAGGGAACTTTCATCGGCTGGAATGAAACGGGCGGGCAAGGTGAATCTGATTTTATTAATAACCGTGGTGGGGGCGTGGGCGGATTTCATTTTCGGACGGTCAACTCGAATAACAGCGAACAAAGCGGATATATCAACTTCTCAGGGACTGGCGATATTTCGGCCCAGGGGGATATTAACACTGACACCGGTGGGATATTCGAGAAAGGTCAACGCGTTTATAGCCCCAACAATCCCCAGCCTAACATAGTTCAGGATATGCGTTTCGGGACATCGGCTGAATTCCAGGAGCGGTCGAACAATGAGCATGTTGACGGCGGGGTAATGACCTCCTTCAAAGACTCAGGAAGTTCAAATTATTGGATACGCGTCCGTCAGCTACAAAAATTAATTAATAACACTTGGTATACGGTGAGCTACACATGAAAGCTAAAATTTACGGCCCTTTTTCACCACGCGAGAACCTGACGCAAGATGAAACAGCGTTAGCCACAACACGCGGCGTTAAGTTTATCGGCGACCCGCAGGGTAACGACTGGTATCAGTTGGTTAAGAAATTTTCAGCCGATACGCTAAAAATCATTTTTGATGACAGCGGCATTATTCGTATGGCGAGCTATGACGCATCAACTCTTTGGCCGAAGGGGCAAAGCGTGGCGGAAGTTGACGTCATTCCCGAAGGTTTCGCCCCTGAAACATTACGCGAGCGCTGGGTTTTCGACGGCAAGAAAATAATCGCGCATACCTACACCGCCGACGAACTGACCGAACAGGCAACAGTTACCCGCGACAACTTACAGGCCGAAGCCGCGCTGAAAATCGCCCCTTTGCAAGATGCCGTTGATATTGACGACGCCACCGACGAAGAACGGGCGAGCCTGACGGCCTGGAAAAAATACCGCGTCGCGCTGAACCGGCTGGACTTGTCCGCCGCGCCGGATATCACCTGGCCGGAGGCACCGCAGTAATGTGGCAAGAGTCGATAATCCAGATTGCCGACGATATGGCCCCGCTTTCGTGCGCCATCGTGCCGGCACATCCCTGGGTTTACGGTCTGGGACAATCGGCTGATTCAGGCGGTTACCTTAGCCCGGCCAATGCGCTAGGCTATCTCGCCAAAAAGCTGACCACCAGCGGGGCCAGCGGCGATGTGATTGTCCTGATGATTGCCGAAAATACGCATGATGATTTTATCCAGGGATTAAACAGCCTGGCCGCCGTATTTCCAGCCCCGGCGTTTACACAGGTCAGCAGGATGGCAAAGGCCGCCGCCGAACTTAGCACGGTAAAAATGCAGCTCCCGGCAAAAGTTACCAACGCCCTGCCCGCCGCCGCGCCGTTGTCCGTACCGACAAACCGGGCAGCCGTAAATGCCCAGCGCGTTGCCGCCGCGCAGCTGGCTGCCGCAGTCAGCACAGGAACAGCCGGATTGCAAAAGCAGGTCACCGAATTTATCCAGGCCCGCGCCGACTTGCTTTCATCCGTCAGCCTGGCACTTGACGACCTGAAAGGGGCCAGCGCCAAAGTGTGGGCATTTACGCACAGCGGCAATCACATCACCGGCGCCATTGAACTACTGAAAGATATTCCGCAAACCACCGCCGTGCATACCGCTGCGATGATGTTCACCGGGGATTCCCTCGCCGATTTGGAGAAGATGTTACATGAGCCAGACCGCGCTTCTCGCCCTTGATGGTGAGGGCATTTCGATGCAAAACATGCTGGTTTCGCCGTCTATGCAATTCCAGGAAAAAGACCAGTCCGGCCAGACGTCCAGCACGGCCAATGCCGAGCAGGGAATAAAAGCCAAAGAGCTGCGCGTTTCCGGGTTAATCACGTTTGACGACCAGGCCGTATTACAGCGCCTTTTTCAAATTGCATCGGCGACCGAATCTAGCGGAGCGCTAAAAACCTACCGGGTCGCGCATGAAACCGCGACGGCCATAAACTTTCGTGAAGGCACGTTCACCGGCCAGATTGACGCCGTTCCCCAGGAAGACCGCCTCGCCTGGCAAGTCAGTTTCACCCTGCGCGAAAAAGGCAGTGTCCCGGAGAAACGCCAGGCGCGGAGTGCAAATAAAACTGCCAGCACAAAACAAACCGGCGCCGGTGGCGAGTCAGCTGACGAAAGCCCGGACAAAATGAGCTGGTTTGAAGAAAAAGTCCTGAAACCTGTTAACGATGCGTTGGGATAACTGAGCCATGAAACCGATAAAACGTTTATATCTGTCCAGTGATCCGATCCCATTGGTCGACAGCAATCTGGTGTTAGAACTGAATGCGTGCGGTCGGGGATTTATTACCGCCACAACGGAAACCGACTACACCGGCAAGATGGTGCGCCTTGATATCGGTTACGACGGATTAGTCCTCCGCTGGTTTACCGGTTATGTCGAAAGGTCACAGCCCGCAGAGAACGGCGCCCAGCGTCTTTTTGTCCGGGAACTTATCGGCATATTCGATAAACTGTGGCCGTGTTCATTTCAGCATCCGACCCTGCGACAGATTACCGACTGGATAAGCGAACAATCCGGGCTGACCGTCTCGCCGCCAGCCGGGGCCAGCTATGCAGATAAGCCAATCCCCCATTTCACCCACAGCGGCACCGGGTACCAGCTTTTCGCTAACCTGGGCAAAGCGTTTGGCATCACGGATTATCTCTGGTACCAGCTGCCTGACGGCGGCGTCTTTGTCGGCGCTGCACAGCACAGCATGTTTGCGGGCAAATCGGTGGAAATCCCCGGAGAATTCAGCCAGGCCACGGCGGGCGGTAACTCCATGACCGTGCCCATGATTCAGAGCTTACGACCAGGCGCGGAGGTTAACGGCCAGCGCCTTAACCTGGTACGCCTGGAAAATGACGACATGGCGATCACCTGGCAACCGCGTAACAAAACCACCGGCCAGCCATTGCAGAAAACGCCAATACAACGCCAGGTTGAAGGCGTATTCCCTGAACTGGCTTCCGGTCTGCACCTGCCAAAATTTGCCCGCGTGGAATCACCGAGCGAAGACGTCAGCAGCGGAAACATTGCCGACCCATTCCGCCCGCGCTATGCGGTCGATTTGCAACTGCTTGACGCTGACGGCAATCCCGCAGCCGACACGCCGGTTTATCCTGCCGTGCCGCTGCCGGTACCGATGGCCGGAAGTGAATCCGGGATGTTCCAATTTCCGCCGCCTGGCACACTGGTGGAAGTGGGTTTCACCGATGGACGCCCGGATAAGCCGTTTGTGCGCCAAAGTATGCCGCAGGGCCAGAACCTGCCAGCAGTAAAACCGGGCGAACAGCTGCAACAGCAACGCGACGGGGTATCGCAACGCGTCACCGTCGCTGGTGACTGGGAACGCCAGACAGACCAGACCATCCGCGAAAACTCCATGAGCAGGGAAATAAACGCCGACGACGAAACCCGCAAACTGGTAGCCAGGGAAACCACCGTTCAGGCCACGGATAAAACCACCGTGCTGGGCACGTCCACCCTTCTGGCCGGTGCGGTGACGCACGTCAGCGAAGGCGATTACTGCGTCGGCACATCGGGAAACCTGACCATGACGAGCGGGAAAGATGCGACCGTCAAAATTGCGGCGAACGTTAAACGCGACATTGGTGCCAATCTGGAAGACAACATCACCGGCAACATGATGCTATCGGTCGGCGCTGCGCTTACTGAGAAAATAACCGGCATTCGCCGCAGCGTCGCCCAGGCGCAACAGCTGATTGCGCCGTCCGTTAAACTGGGCACAGATGAAATCAACGTGTTAACCCTTCTGACCGACACGCTGGACGTTGTCAACGAGCTGGCGAAATTGGTCGCCACCCATACACACCCGGACACCGGGGCCAGCCAGCAGGCGAGCCAGTTCACTGCCATAGCAGAGAAAACCGACACCCTACGGAACAAATACGGCCCAATAATTGCCTGATTTTTCCCTCCACGCGTAAAACGATCTGTAACGCCCACCACGAAGCGCAATAACCCAAGGCCGACACCGTTCGGCCTTCTTTTCGTTCGTCTAACCACGCCCCACAGCCGCAACAGAAACACGTACACGGAATCGCATCCGAGACGGAAACGGCGCTACACCGCACCCGCCTGCACGATTTGGATCATAAAAATTTTGCAAAAGAAATTTTGTGCAAACCACCCCGCCAGCCCGCGCGGCGACTGGGGTTTTGTGCTTTCACTGGTTTTGCACACTGCGCAAGGTTTTGCAGAGTTTTGCAAAAAACACCGAGGGGTCACCGGCTAACCATTTGTTTAACTGATTGTTTTTAATTGGATCTCTTTGCTTTCCGTCACGATCAAACTGACGAGCGGTCAGCACCGTGGGAAATTGAGAGAATCGCGGGAAGCCTTGCGCCGCAAGGGCTGGCCGGGAAATAACAGAAATTATTTTTTGCAAAACTTTGCGCGTTGGATCCGAATAGGATCGCGTCACTATCCGTTATCACCGGCGCGTTATCCGTGGTCATTTGCCGTAATCCGTGATGATTCCGTCACAAGATTCGCAGCAAAGAAAAGCCCCGCGAACGGGGCTATTTTCTCGACTTAGTTATTTAGGTAGTCGACCTTCGGTTACTACATAGTCAACAAGCTTGTTTGATTTTGTATCGAGGATGCATGAATAAGTCATGTTCACTTTTGCGTTAAAGCCATTTGTGAATTTAAGTGTATCTCCCAGGTAGGTTATTTGGTTCTTTTCTGGCTCGTTAATGTAACGGCTGAAAATATTACCAAATGCGCCATTCGTCCATTCATAATCATATTTTGACCGGCTTTGGATGGGGTCTTTACATTCCATAATGGCATCAACAAGATGGGCATCAAAAACACATTGCCCGTCATTCGACGCACAAACTTTCACTTTTGGAAGTTCCTTCGCTGCATCATCGCCACCACTAAAATACCAATAGCCAGCTCCAACCAGCACAGCCAAAAAAATGAAACCTTTGAAGGCGTCTTTTGCGCTGAAACCTGGGTCTTTAACACCACAATGCGGACACACCTTAGCCTTTGCCGATACTTCCTTTTTGCATTCTTTGCATTTCAACATTGCCATATGAGAATTCCTTTTTTAAACGTGGTTTTTTAAAGCAATACGAATATTAACGATTCATGCTATCTAGAGAAAGAAAAAGCCCCGCAAGCGGGGCTTTTAATGTCGACATGGTCACGATGTGGACATCGCTAGAAATAAATCCTTTTATTTCAGTCTACTAGACTCGATTTAGAGCGACTTCTCAGTCGCCTTAAAAAATTATTCCGCCAGCGCCGCTTTCTGCGCCTGGAAGATAGTGTCGATGCCCCCTCTGGCGAGGGCCAGTAAACTGAGCAACTCCTCATGACTGAACGGCTCGCCTTCTGCGGTGCCCTGCACTTCAATCATGCGGCCATCTTCCATCATCACGACGTTCATGTCCGTTTCAGCTGCCGAATCTTCGACATACTCAAGGTCGCAAAGCGCTTCGCCTTTGACAATACCCACAGAGACGGCGGCAACCATCCCTTTCATCGGATTGGCTTTCAGTTTACCCGCTGCTACCAGCGCGTTCAGTGCATCTGCCAGCGCCACACAGGCTCCGGAAATGGACGCAGTACGCGTGCCGCCGTCAGCCTGCAAAACATCGCAGTCCAGCGTGATGGTGAATTCACCCAGTTTTTTGAGATCCACTGCCGCACGCAATGAGCGGGCAATCAGACGCTGAATTTCAAGGGTACGACCGCCTTGTTTGCCTTTCGCGGCTTCACGCGCATTACGGCTGTGCGTGGAGCGTGGCAGCATACCGTATTCAGCCGTGATCCAACCTTGTCCCTGACCTTTCAGGAAACGCGGAACGCCTTCTTCGACCGTCGCGGTACACAGCACTTTGGTATCACCAAACTCCACCAGCACGGAACCTTCAGCGTGTTTAGTGTAATGGCGGGTCAGTGTTACGGGGCGTACTTGTTGTGCATTTCTGCCTGCTGGACGCATGGATAGTTCTCCGGGTCGCGAATCGTGTTTGGCTGCGCATTATACGGACTTCGCGAGGTAATGCCTATCATGACCCGCTTACCGGGGCTATAATCGCTGCATCTTTACATTAACAGGTACGCATACATGATCCGTAGTATGACCGCTTATGCCCGACGCGAAATTAAGGGTGACTGGGGCAGCGCCGCGTGGGAACTTCGCTCGGTAAACCAACGTTATCTCGAAACTTACATCCGTCTGCCAGAGCAATTTCGCAGCCTGGAGCCGGTTATTCGCGAGCGCATTCGTGCCCGGCTGACCCGCGGTAAAGTCGAATGTAATCTGCGTTTTGATCTCGATCCGGGCGCGCAAAGCACTCTGCAACTGAATGAAAAACTGGCGAAACAGCTGGTTGAAGCGGCGCAATGGGTAAAAATGCAAAGCGACGAAGGCGAGATTAATCCGCTGGAAGTTCTGCGCTGGCCGGGTGTCATGCTGGCCGAAGAGCAGGATCTGGATGCAATCAGCACTGAACTGCTGCTCGCGCTGGAAACAGCTCTCGATGATTTCATCGCTGCCCGCGAAAGCGAAGGCGCCGCACTGAAAACAATGATCGAACAACGCCTTGATGGCGTTAGCGCAGAAGTCATCAAAGTCCGTGCCCAGATGCCCAATATCCTGCAATGGCAGCGCGAGCGTCTGGTCAGCAAGCTGGAAGACGCGCAGGTACAGCTGGAAAATACCCGTCTGGAGCAGGAACTGGTTCTGATGGCGCAGCGTGTTGATGTTGCAGAAGAGCTGGACCGTCTGGAAGCGCACGTTAAAGAAACGCATAAAATCATGAAGAAAGATGAGGCGGTCGGCCGTCGTCTTGATTTCATGATGCAGGAATTTAACCGCGAGTCGAACACGCTGGCATCCAAATCGATCAATGCCGATGTCACAACATCCGCCATCGAGCTGAAAGTCCTTATCGAACAAATGCGCGAACAGATCCAGAATATCGAGTAAATATTTAAGAACCATCACAAAGACGCAAAAACCATAAAGCCCGCATAATGTCGGGCTTTTTTATTGTCATGAACTATCATAAAGAAGCACTAAAGCGCATGATATGCGTGTACCCAAAGGTGTACCCAATGAGTTTTGTGTACATCAATTTGGGTACACCCCATCATTCAATGTTCAGGTAATCACTATGCCAAAACTCACAGACATGCAGATCCGGGCATGGATAAAGGCCGGAGAACGTTTTGAAGGCCGTGCAGATGGCGGCGGCCTGTACCTGAGATTCCGCCCGGCAGATAAAAGCCCATCGTGGAGATTCAGATACAAGCTGGCGGGGAAATCCCGCGCAATGCTGATGGGTTCGTATGCTGAACTATCCCTTTCAAAAGCTAGAGAGACCGCCAAAGAGCTTTCAGCGCGTGTGTCACTGGGTTATGACGTGGCAGGCGAGAAACAAGAGCGAAAAACCGAAGCACTTGCGAAGATGGAAGCCGAGAAGAACGCTATGCGCGTTTCAGTGCTGGCCGCTGAATACTTTGAGCGTCAGATCCTGCCACGTTGGAAGCACCCAGATATCTTGCGCCGTCGCATCGACAAAGACATAAACCCCCATATCGGCAACATGAAGGTTGAAGATGTGAAACCGCGCCACATTGACGACATGCTAAAAGCTATCGTTGACCGTGGAGCGCCTACCATAGCAACAGATGTTCTACGCTGGACACGCCGCATATTCGATTACGGCATCAAGCGCCACGCATTAGAAATTAACCCATGCTCAGCTTTTGAGGTGTCCGACGCTGGCGGGAGAGAGATTAGCCGTGACCGCTGGCTAACCCGTGACGAGTTAATTCAGTTTTTTGCCGGTATGCGCATGGCTAAGGGATTTAGCCGACAGAATGAAATTACGTTTAAATTATTGCTGGCGCTTTGTGTGCGAAAAATGGAGCTGTGCGCAGCCCGCTGGGAAGAGTTCGACCTTGAAGCAGCAATCTGGCACCTGCCAGAAGAACGCAGTAAGAACGGAGACGCCATCGATATACCGTTACCAGCGCCAGCAGTGGAATGGCTGCGTGAGCTGCACACTTTCTCATGTAACAGTAAATGGGTGCTGCCAGCCAGGAAGATGCAACATCGTATGATCCCCCATATTCAGGAAAGCACCCTACCCGTAGCGCTGGCAAAAGTTCGGGCTGAAATGCCAGATGTACCAAACTTCACAATCCACGATTTCAGGCGCACAGCCCGCACACACTTAGCTGCGCTTGGAGTTGATCCTGTAGTTGCTGAACGCTGTCTGAACCACCGAATAAAGGGCGTTGAGGGCATATATAACCGCCACCAGTATTTTGAGGAGCGCAAAGCGGCGCTAGCGCAATGGGTTCATTTGTTGGTGGCGTTGGATCATGGGGAAGAATACAACGTAACGCCATTTATCAAGATAAAAGCAGGAATTAAAGGTGAATAGAAATCATCCAGCTGTTGATTATGTAAACTTGGTAAATCGCAGAATTTATGATGATGCTGCGGAAGTTTCGAAAAATGCGCAGTTCTTAATTGCGGAAGATGAAGATGGAACCCTTGGCTTTTTAGTCAGTTCGTTTTCCCTCGAAGATTTACAGCAATGGAACCAATCGCAGAAATTTTTCTTACGCTCAGAAATATCGGCAGAGAAAATTAATGCAATGATTAAAGACATGGCAGAGTCAGGCATTAATAATCGGATAGCGCAAGAAGTTACAAGGGATGGGATTCCAAATGGTAATAGGTTTTCAGGCTCCCTAAGCCTTAAAGAGTCTCAAAACATGATGATCTCGTCATGCATCATGTACTTTTTAGGGTTTGATGACATAGCTAAATCGTTATTAGAAACAGCTTTTTATAATGAGGAAATGAAGCTCGGCCAATTAAAATTCATTCATTACGGAAGCTCTGTAGTTTCTAATTACAAGCAGTCACTACGATCATCGAAACCAAGAAACCCACACTATGCGGAAGCGATGCGTATAGCAGCATTAACATGGGAAAAATATCCAGCTGCCAGCAAAAAATCGATGTGTGTGAACCTTCGCAATCACTTTAATGGGCAGGTAAGCATCGACACCCTAAATGATTGGATAAAGAAACAGAAAATTCAGCCACCCAAACCTAAGGCATACACTAGTTTTTCCCTCGTACTCTCGCCTGATGCTTAACCGGCTGCTCCCCCCGCATAGCCGGTTAAGCATTCTGGTGCTTCGTAGCTTTTAGCTCTTCAATTAACCCCATTACGGCGCATAGGGCGTCATTCAGAGGTAATGGGAAACATGAAAGAACAATCCGCAATTCCAACAACTGGTTATATCCGTCGTTATCGTATGGCTGTAATGCTTGGCATCAGCGTAGCAACTCTCGATCGTTGGGTTCGCAATGGAACCTTACCGAAGCCTACAAAGCTTGGAGAAAAGATAACTGCATTCGATGCTGTCGAAATCAATCAATGGCTGGAAAAACGCCGCAACTCTATCTGAATAAACAGAAACCACATTCAGTAAACTAAAACCCGGACATCAATATGAAGATGAAAAATTGCCCTCACAGGCAGGGGTTCGCACACCTTCAAAACAGCTATTTAGGAGGGGAACGATGAATGGCGCCCAAAGAAAAAGCGCCCCATTGCCGGAGCGCTTCTGTGAACGTATTGCTGAGGTCTGCTGTGCCAACACTGGCGATAATATCAAGCCAGCTTGCGGTGGTCAAAATCAGCCTTTTGGCTCGATGCCGCGTTTTCGTAATTCAGAACGCCCTAATTCTTTTAGCCAATTACTGGTACTGGTGTTTTCTTCCATCGCCAGATCATCGAATTGTTTGCGTAGCTCTGCTGGTATGCGGATCGGAAGCATTGGGGACTTCCCTCCGCCTTTAGGTTGTTTGTCACGAGTTATTGACATGCATATGCCTATAGGTTTATTGTTAACTCAAATAGGTATATACACTAACATGTGTAAGCCTATAAAAACAACGCCCCGAACTGGTGGAACAGTACCGGGGCGTCTCACCACCAACGTTAACGCAAGTAACGAGGCAGCTATGAAGAATCATACCCAAACTCACTCGAAATTTCAGTACCGTTTCCGCTTCCTAGCTCTTTGCGCAACTGGCAGCGCGATTATTCACATCACTGCACCTGACGAACACGCAGCGCGTGAAATGTCACCCGCTGGCTTTGTGATGGTCTTTACCGCCCGTCTGCCTGCGGAGGTGCACCATGCGTAATGACGTTCAGTTACCGAGAGCCACTTATCTGGAAGGTGTCATTGATAAAATTGATGCACTGGCTCAGGCCGCAATGTTTCTCTATGAAGACAGCGAGCGCGAACTTGCCTACAGTCTGATTGACGCCATTACCCGCCTGACCAGCAAGGCGCAGGATGAAGCAACGGAGGCGCAACAATGAACCTGCAAACCCTGACAGCAAAAGCGCGCGAGCTGCGCGGCAACGTCG
>NZ_JAEMGT010000056.1:0-26574 GCF_017655185.1 Rahnella sp. ChDrAdgB13
TTCGCAATCCGTGAAGGCGGCCGTACTGTAGGCGCTGGTGTTGTTGCTAAAGTTATCGCTTAATCGCTGATAATTAAGAGCAAAAAAGGGTGCCTCGGCACCCTTTTTTATTTTCTAATTTTTGTGAGATAAAGAGCATAAACAGGATTTGCAATAATAACCATTCTCATTTACAGTAAGCCTAAGATTTAGACGAAGTGTGGTTTATATGTACGTGTGTTTATGTAATTCGGTCAGTGATAAAACGATCAGACAGGCCGTCAGGCGTTACCAGCCACAAACGTTCCAGCAGCTCAGAAATTTTGTTCCAGTAGGAACTCAGTGTGGAAAATGTGTGCGGGCTGCACGACAGATAATGGAAGATGAATTACAACAAATCCCAGAGTTCAAAAACATCGCGTAAAAATACTTCGTTAAAAAGTGTGCCTTTTTTTTGACTTACTCTGTGCCGGATCTACGCTTTAGATACCGGAACGGAGGAGTTACCTATGAAAGGCGATAAAAAAGTCATTGCTCATCTCAACAAACTTCTTGGAAATGAGCTGGTTGCAATTAACCAGTATTTTCTGCACGCCCGAATGTTCAAAAACTGGGGCTTAATGCGCCTGAATGGTATCGAGTACCATGAGTCTATCGACGAAATGAAACATGCCGATATTTACATTGAACGCATACTTTTCCTCGAAGGCATCCCAAATCTTCAAGATCTCGGAAAGCTCAATATTGGCGAAGATGTTGAGGAGATGCTGAAGTCAGATTTATTACTTGAACTCGATGGGGCCAAAGACCTGAGAGAAGGGATTGCTTACGCTGATTCAGTCCATGATTATGTCAGCCGGGATTTAATGATCACCATCCTTGCAGATGAAGAGCACCATATCGATTGGCTCGAAACTGAGATCGAATTAATTGGGCGTATTGGGTTACAAAACTACATCCAGTCCCAGCTCAAAGAAGCATCCCAATAGCAGAATCGATTACATCAGCCAGACAATGTCACTCCTCTGGCTGATGTAAATCAGAAGTCCAGATATTGAAAGGGCAGGGCCAAAAGGAATCAAACTACCCCGTCGTAAGAACCTCCCCCAAACCACGGCATAAAAAATTCCGATTAATGCCGCTAGTGTACATACAGCAGGCAATGCTTCCCAGCCTGACCAGGCGCCTATTGCTGCCAGTAGTTTAAAATCACCAAAACCCATCCCCTCTTTCTTCATCACAAATCTCAAACACCAATAAAGAAACCAAAGAGACAGGTAACCTGAAACTGCGCCGAAAATAGCAGACTCAACGGGCACGCCATGACCGAGTGCACTCAGCATCAGACCGAGCCACAGCAACGGCTGTGTTAAGGCATCCGGTAAAATGAATGTTGAAGCGTCGATAACACTCAATGTGATGAGAAAACAAGAAAACAGACAAACTATCAGCCAGGCCATAGGATTATCGAAGAGAAAGGACATACCTAAAAACAAGAGCGTGCAGCTCCCGGTGACAAAAAGGGATCGGTATGAAAGCTGGTCCTGGTAATACAGGCTGGCCATTCGAAAATTCATCTGTCTAAGCAATGGAGATTTCAGGTATAGATCGGGTTCATCAGAGCTTCTCGCATAAGATATATCGGGCAGAGTGAACGGGGGCACAGGAATCGAAGCAAACTTTAGAATAAATCGGGTAACTACGATATTGAGCAACATACCGGCCAAAAAGCCGCTGAAAGCAGCTACACAGCGGGCGACTCCCTGAAACTGACCTTCAGATAAAATTGGATAGTACAAAGAATGCCCCGTTAGCTAATTCAAAGTCATAACATCTTTTATGACGGATGATATTGGCGCCTGAAGAGGCAATGACCAACTGAATTCATTATGAATCAAGACTGAAACGGGATGTTGATATCTCACCCAGTTGTAATACAGCCCGCCAATAAATGATCCTGAAACTCAGGTGATGAGGTGGGTGATGGAACGAGTTGACGGTAGTGCAAAATAAAAGCACTCCATTTGGTAATGTCTGTTGCTTATTCTCCCTGTTTACGTATAATGCGCGGGCTTACCTAATCTTGGTAAGTCTGATTCGATAAGAATCAGCTGGCTGATAAGTTTACTTGTCGGTCGACAATACTCCCGATATGGGGGTTATGTTAAGAACGATTACACTCTCCCATCAATCGAAATGGGTATGAGGAGTAATCATTTACGTTTAAAATAATTGGAGCTCTGGTCTCATGCAGAACCAAAGAATCCGTATCCGCCTGAAAGCGTTTGATCATCGTCTGATCGATCAATCAACTGCGGAAATCGTTGAGACTGCGAAGCGCACTGGTGCGCAAGTTCGTGGTCCAATCCCGCTGCCGACCCGCAAAGAGCGCTTTACCATTCTGATTTCTCCGCACGTCAATAAAGATGCGCGCGATCAGTATGAGATTCGCACTCACAAGCGTCTGGTTGACATCGTTGAGCCAACCGAGAAAACCGTTGATGCTCTGATGCGTCTGGATCTGGCTGCTGGTGTAGACGTGCAGATCAGCCTGGGTTAATCAGGGTCATTGAGCGATTGAGAGGTTGAAACAATGATTGGTTTAGTCGGTAAGAAAGTGGGTATGACTCGTATCTTCACAGAAGATGGCGTTTCTATCCCTGTAACCGTTATCGAAATTGAAGCAAACCGCGTTACTCAGGTCAAAGACCTGGACAACGATGGTTACCGTGCTGTGCAGGTTACTACTGGTAGCAAAAAAGCTAACCGTGTAACCAAACCAGAAGCGGGTCACTTCGCTAAAGCTGGCGTTGAAGCTGGCCGCGGTCTGTGGGAATTCCGCCTTGCAGAAGGTGAAGAGTTCACTGCAGGTCAAAACATTAGCGTTGAAATTTTCGCAGACGTTAAGAAAGTTGATGTTACCGGTACTTCTAAAGGTAAAGGTTTTGCTGGCACAGTTAAGCGCTGGAATTTCCGTACCCAAGACGCTACCCACGGTAACTCCTTGTCTCACCGTGTTCCGGGTTCTATCGGTCAGAACCAGACTCCGGGCAAAGTGTTCAAAGGCAAGAAAATGGCAGGCCAACTGGGTAACGAGCGTGTAACCGTTCAAAGCCTGGACGTAGTACGTGTTGACGCTGAGCGCAACCTGCTGCTGGTCAAGGGTGCTGTTCCGGGTGCTACCGGTGGCAACCTGATCGTTAAACCTGCTGTTAAGGCTTAACGTCGAGGAGATAGGAATGGAATTAGTAGTGAAAGACGCGCAGAGCGCGCTGACTGTTTCCGAAACTACCTTCGGGCGTGATTTCAATGAAGCGCTGGTACACCAGGTCGTTGTTGCTTATGCAGCAGGTGCCCGTCAAGGTACTCGTGCTCAGAAGACCCGTGCTGAAGTAACTGGTTCCGGTAAAAAACCTTGGCGTCAGAAAGGTACTGGCCGTGCGCGTTCAGGTTCTGTAAAGAGCCCGATCTGGCGTTCCGGTGGTGTAACCTTCGCTGCCAAGCCACAGGACCACAGTCAAAAAGTAAATAAAAAGATGTACCGCGGCGCGCTGAAAAGCATCCTGTCCGAACTGGTACGTCAAGATCGTTTGATCGTAGTCGAGACGTTCTCTGTTGAAGCGCCTAAAACTAAGCTGCTGGCACAGAAACTGAAAGACATGGCTCTGGAAGACGTGCTGATTGTAACTGGCGAAGTCGACGAGAATCTGTTCCTGGCCGCACGTAACCTGTACAAGGTTGACGTTCGCGATGTAGCAGGTATCGATCCAGTAAGCCTGATCGCCTTCGACAAAGTGGTTATGACTGCTGACGCTGTGAAGCAAGTTGAGGAGATGCTGGCATGATTCGTGAAGAACGTCTGCTGAAAGTGCTGCGCGCGCCGCACGTTTCTGAAAAAGCTTCTACTGCGATGGAAAAGAACAACACCATCGTTCTCAAAGTTGCCAAAGACGCGACTAAAGCAGAAATCAAAGCTGCGGTTTCGAAACTGTTTGAAGTCGAAGTCGAAGATGTGAACACCTTGCTGGTTAAAGGCAAAGTTAAACGTCACGGTCAGCGTGTTGGTCGTCGTAGCGACTGGAAAAAAGCTTACGTCACCCTGAAAGAAGGCCAGAATCTGGACTTCATCAGCGGCGCTGAGTAAGTCGGAGGAGTAAGAACAATGGCAATTGTTAAATGTAAACCTACATCTCCGGGTCGTCGCCACGTTGTTAAAGTGGTTAACCCTGAGCTGCACAAGGGTAAACCTTTTGCCCCGCTGCTTGAAAAACTGAGCAAAAGCGGTGGCCGTAACAACAATGGCCGTATCACCACCCGTCATATCGGTGGTGGCCACAAACAGCATTATCGTCTGGTTGACTTCAAACGCAACAAAGATGGTATCGCTGCAGTGGTTGAGCGTCTGGAGTACGATCCGAACCGTTCCGCGAACATCGCGCTGGTTCTGTACAAAGATGGCGAACGCCGTTATATCCTGGCGCCGAAAGGCCTGAAAGTGGGTGACCAGATCCAATCTGGCGTTGATGCTGCAATCAAGACAGGTAACGCCCTGCCTATGCGCAACATCCCAGTAGGTTCAACGGTTCACAACGTAGAAATGAAACCAGGTAAAGGCGGCCAGATGGCTCGTTCAGCCGGTGCCTACGTTCAGATCGTTGCTCGTGACGGTTCCTACGTAACTCTGCGTCTGCGCTCTGGCGAAATGCGTAAAGTTCAAGTTGATTGCCGCGCCACCTTAGGTGAAGTCGGTAACTCTGAACATATGCTTCGTGTTCTGGGTAAAGCAGGTGCTGCACGTTGGCGTGGTATTCGTCCTACCGTTCGCGGTACTGCGATGAACCCAGTCGATCACCCACACGGTGGTGGTGAAGGTCGTAACTTTGGTAAGCACCCGGTAACTCCGTGGGGCGTTCAAACCAAAGGTAAGAAGACCCGTAGCAACAAGCGTACTGATAAATTCATTGTACGTCGCCGTAGCAAAAAATAATTAGAGGATAAGCCATGCCACGTTCTCTCAAGAAAGGTCCTTTTATTGACCTGCACTTGCTGAAGAAGGTAGAGAAAGCGGTGGAAAGCGGTGACAAGAAGCCTTTGCGCACTTGGTCCCGTCGTTCAACGATCTTTCCTAACATGATCGGTTTGACCATCGCTGTCCATAATGGTCGTCAGCACGTACCAGTATTTGTTTCCGATGAAATGGTCGGTCACAAACTGGGTGAATTCGCGCCGACTCGTACTTATCGCGGCCATGCGGCTGATAAAAAAGCTAAAAAGCGCTAAGGTAGGAGGAAGAGATGGAAACTATCGCTAAACATCGCCACGCTCGTTCTTCTGCTCAGAAGGTTCGCCTTGTTGCGGACCTGATTCGCGGTAAGAAAGTGTCGCAAGCTCTGGAAACTCTGGCCTACACCAACAAGAAAGCTGCTGGTCTGGTTAAGAAGGTACTGGAGTCTGCCATTGCTAACGCAGAACACAACGATGGCGCTGACATCGATGATCTGAAAGTCACGAAGATTTTCGTAGACGAAGGCCCAAGCATGAAGCGCATTATGCCTCGTGCAAAAGGTCGTGCAGATCGCATTCTGAAGCGCACCAGCCACATCACTGTGGTTGTGTCCGATCGCTGAGACTCTGGAGACTAGCAATGGGTCAGAAAGTACATCCTAATGGTATTCGCCTGGGTATTGTCAAACCTTGGAACTCTACTTGGTATGCGAATACCAAAGAATTCGCTGACAACCTGGACAGCGACTTTAAAGTTCGCCAATTCTTGACTAAAGAACTGGCGAAAGCTTCCGTTTCTCGCATCGTTATCGAGCGTCCAGCGAAGAGCATCCGTGTGACTATTCACACTGCTCGTCCTGGCATCGTTATCGGCAAGAAAGGTGAAGATGTCGAAAAACTGCGTAAGGTCGTAGCGGATATCGCTGGCGTTCCTGCGCAGATTAACATCGCCGAAGTCCGTAAACCGGAACTGGACGCAAAATTGGTTGCTGACAGCATCACTTCACAGCTGGAACGTCGTGTTATGTTCCGTCGTGCTATGAAGCGTGCTGTACAGAACGCAATGCGTCTTGGCGCTAAAGGTATCAAAGTTGAAGTAAGCGGCCGCCTTGGCGGTGCTGAAATCGCGCGTACCGAATGGTACCGTGAAGGTCGTGTTCCGTTGCATACTCTGCGTGCGGATATCGATTACAACACATCTGAAGCGCACACCACTTATGGTGTAATCGGCGTTAAGGTATGGATCTTCAAAGGTGAGATCCTGGGTGGTATGGCTGCAGTTGAACAACCGGAACCGGCTGCTCAACCTAAAAAGCAGCAGCGTAAAGGCCGCAAGTAAGGAGAGTCGCTGATGTTACAACCAAAGCGTACAAAATTCCGTAAGGTGCACAAGGGCCGCAACCGTGGTCTTGCGCAAGGTACGGATGTGAGCTTCGGCACTTACGGTCTGAAAGCTGTTGGCCGTGGTCGTCTGACTGCTCGTCAAATTGAAGCAGCACGTCGTGCGATGACCCGTGCAGTTAAGCGTCAAGGTAAGATCTGGATCCGAGTATTCCCGGACAAACCGATCACCGAGAAACCGCTCGAAGTTCGTATGGGTAAAGGTAAAGGCAACGTTGAGTATTGGGTTGCTTTGATTCAGCCTGGTAAAGTCCTGTACGAAATGGACGGTGTGCCTGAAGAGCTGGCTCGTGAAGCCTTCCAGCTGGCAGCAGCCAAACTGCCTATCAAAACCACCTTTGTAACTAAGACGGTGATGTAATGAAAGCACAAGAGCTGCGCGAAAAAAGCGTGGAAGAGCTGAACACTGAGCTGCTGAACCTTTTGCGTGAGCAGTTTAACCTGCGCATGCAAACGGCAAGTGGCCAGTTGCAGCAAACACACCTGTTGAAACAAGTGCGTCGTGATGTTGCACGTGTGAAGACTTTACTGACTGAAAAGGCGGGTGCGTAATGACTGACAAGATCCGTACTCTGCAGGGTCGTGTAATCAGTGACAAAATGGAAAAATCCATCGTTGTTGCGATTGAACGTGTGGTGAAACACCCGATCTACGGTAAATTCATCAAGCGTACGACTAAATTGCACGTACATGACGAGAACAATGAATGTGGTATCGGCGACGTTGTAGAAATCAGCGAATGCCGTCCACTGTCTAAGACTAAGTCTTGGACCTTGGTTCGCGTTGTAGAGAAAGCGATTCTGTAATACAGTAGCGCCTCTCAAAAATAGATAAACGGCTCATGTACGTGGGCCGTTTATTTTTTCTACCCATAATCGGGAACCGGTGTTATAATGCCGCGCCCTCATATTGTGGGGATTTCTTAACGACCTATCCTGGGTCCTAAAGTTGTAGTTGACATTAGCGGAGCACTAACATGATCCAAGAACAGACTATGCTGACCGTGGCCGACAACTCCGGTGCACGTCGCGTAATGTGTATCAAGGTTCTAGGTGGCTCGCACCGTCGCTACGCAGGCGTCGGCGACATCATCAAAATTACCATCAAGGAAGCAATTCCTCGCGGTAAGGTGAAGAAAGGCGATGTGCTGAAGGCGGTAGTGGTGCGCACCAAGAAGGGTGTTCGTCGCCCGGACGGTTCTGTCATTCGCTTCGATGGTAATGCATGCGTTATTTTAAACAATAACAGCGAGCAGCCAATCGGCACGCGTATTTTTGGGCCGGTAACTCGTGAACTGCGTAATGAGAAGTTCATGAAAATTATCTCTCTGGCACCAGAAGTACTCTAAGGAGCGAACCATGGCAGCGAAAATCCGTCGTGATGACGAAGTTATCCTGCTTACCGGTAAAGATAAAGGTAAGCGCGGTAAAGTAAAAAATGTCCTGTCTTCTGGCAAGGTCATTGTTGAAGGTATCAACCTGGTTAAAAAACATCAGAAGCCTGTACCGGCCCTGAATCAACCAGGTGGCATCGTTGAAAAAGAAGCTGCAATTCCGGTTTCTAACGTTGCTCTCTTCAACACGGCTACTGGCAAGGCGGACCGTGTAGGCTTTAGATTCGAAGACGGCAAAAAAGTACGTTTCTTCAAGTCTAACAGCGTAACTATCAAGTAATTTGGAGTAGTACGATGGCGAAACTGCATGATTACTACAAAGACGATGTCGTAAAAAAACTCATGGCTGAGTTTGGTTACAATTCTGTCATGCAAGTCCCTCGGGTCGAGAAGATCACCCTGAACATGGGTGTTGGTGAAGCGATCGCTGACAAGAAACTGCTGGATAACGCAGCAGCTGACTTGGCAGCAATCTCCGGTCAAAAACCGCTGATCACCAAAGCACGCAAATCAGTTGCAGGCTTCAAAATCCGTCAGGGCTATCCGATCGGCTGTAAAGTAACCCTCCGCGGCGAACGCATGTGGGAGTTCTTTGAGCGTCTGGTCTCTATTGCTGTTCCACGTATTCGTGACTTCCGCGGCTTGTCTGCTAAGTCTTTCGATGGTCGTGGTAACTACAGCATGGGCGTGCGTGAACAGATCATCTTCCCGGAAATCGATTATGATAAAGTCGATCGCGTTCGTGGTTTAGATATTACTATCACCACTACTGCGAAATCCGATGATGAAGGCCGTGCATTGCTGACAGCCTTTAACTTCCCGTTCCGCAAGTAAGGCAGGGTTACTAATGGCTAAGCAATCCATGAAAGCACGCGAAGTCGTTCGCGTAAAACTGGCTGATAAATACCGCGCTAAACGCGAGGAATTGAAAGCTATTATCTCTGGTGTGAACTCATCCGACGAAGATCGTTGGGATGCGGTTCTTAAGCTGCAGTCTCTGCCGCGTGATTCCAGCCCGTCTCGTCAGCGTAACCGCTGCCGTCAAACTGGTCGTCCGCATGCTTTCCTGCGGAAGTTCGGGTTGAGCCGTATTAAGGTCCGTGAAGCCGCTATGCGCGGTGAAATTCCGGGTCTTAAAAAGGCTAGCTGGTAATTGTCACCAATTGAATCACGGGAGTAAAGACAGATGAGCATGCAAGATCCGATCGCGGATATGCTGACCCGTATCCGTAACGGTCAAGCCGCGAACAAAGTTGCGGTCACCATGCCTTCCTCCAAGCTGAAAGTGGCTATTGCCAACGTGCTGAAGGAAGAAGGCTATATTGAAGAATTTAAAATCGAAGGCGACGCCAAACCTGAACTGGAATTAGTACTGAAGTACTTCCAGGGAAGCCCAGTGGTAGAAAGCATTCAACGTATCAGCCGTCCAGGTCTGCGCATCTACAAGAAAAAAGATGAGCTGCCTAAAGTTATGGCTGGTATGGGTATTGCTGTTATTTCTACCTCTAAAGGTGTTATGACCGATCGTGCAGCTCGCCAGGCTGGTCTTGGTGGCGAGATTATCTGCTACGTAGCTTAATTGGGAGGAAAGAATGTCTCGTGTTGCAAAAGCACCCGTCGTCATTCCTGCCGGCGTAGAGGTTAAACTCAACGGTCAGGTTATTTCGATTAAGGGTAAAAACGGCGAGCTGTCACGTACTATCCATGACGCTGTAGTAGTAAAACAGGAAGAAAATACACTGACTTTCGCTCCACGCGAAGGCGCTGTAGATGGTTGGGCCCAAGCGGGTACCACTCGTGCACTGTTGAACTCTATGGTTGTAGGTGTTACCGACGGCTTCACTAAAAAGCTTCAACTGGTAGGTGTTGGTTATCGTGCTGCTGTTAAAGGCAACGTGGTGAATTTAGCCTTAGGCTTTTCTCACCCGGTCGATCATCAACTGCCGGAAGGCATTACTGCAGAATGTCCGACCCAAACTGAAATCGTGCTGAAAGGCGCTGATAAGCAGGTAATCGGTCAGGTTGCTGCGGATTTACGTGCCTACCGTCGTCCTGAGCCTTATAAAGGCAAGGGTGTCCGTTACGCCGACGAAGTCGTGCGTACCAAAGAGGCTAAGAAGAAGTAAGGTAACACTATGGATAAGAAATCTGCTCGTATCCGTCGTGCGACCCGCGCACGCCGCAAGCTCAAAGAATTGGGTGCGACTCGTCTGGTGGTACATCGTACCCCGCGTCATATTTACGCACAGGTCATCGCACCAAACGGTTCTGAAGTCATAGTTGCTGCATCTACTGTAGAAAAAACTATTACTGAGCAACTGAAGTATACCGGCAACAAAGATGCTGCCACTGCTGTAGGTAAAGCTATCGCAGAACGCGCATTGGAAAAAGGGATCACGAAAGTATCCTTTGACCGTTCCGGTTTCCAATATCATGGTCGAGTCCAGGCACTGGCAGATGCTGCCCGTGAAGCTGGCCTTCAGTTCTAAGGAAGAGGTTTAAGATGGCTCACATCGAAAAACAAGCTGGCGAACTGCAGGAAAAGCTGATCGCGGTAAACCGCGTATCTAAAACCGTAAAAGGTGGCCGTATCTTCAGCTTTACCGCACTGACAGTAGTTGGTGATGGTAACGGTCGCGTTGGTTTTGGCTACGGCAAAGCACGCGAAGTTCCGGCAGCGATCCAGAAAGCGATGGAAAAAGCCCGTCGCAACATGTTGAATGTCGCGCTGAATAGCGGCACCCTGCAGCATCCTGTTAAAGGTGCTCATACGGGTTCCCGTGTGTTCATGCAGCCGGCTTCCGAAGGTACCGGTATCATCGCCGGTGGTGCAATGCGCGCCGTCCTGGAAGTTGCAGGGGTACATAACGTATTGGCTAAAGCTTATGGTTCTACAAACCCGATTAACGTGGTTCGTGCAACTATCGACGCTCTGGCAAATATGAAATCCCCACAAATGGTCGCTGCCAAGCGTGGTAAATCCGTTGAAGAAATTCTGGGGTAATTAACCATGGCAAAGACTATTAAAGTTACACAAACTCGCAGTTCTATTGGCCGCCTGCCTAAGCATAAAGCTACTCTGGTTGGTCTGGGTCTGCGTCGTATTGGTCACACCGTAGAGCGCGAGGATACTCCTGCTGTACGCGGTATGATCAACCTGGTTTCCTACATGGTTAAGGTTGAGGAGTAAGAGATGCGTTTAAATACTCTGTCTCCGGCTGATGGTGCCAAACAAGCGCCAAGGCGTGTAGGTCGTGGTATCGGTTCTGGCCTGGGTAAAACCGGTGGTCGTGGTCACAAAGGTCAGAACTCACGTTCTGGCGGTGGCGTACGTCGCGGTTTTGAAGGTGGTCAGATGCCTTTATATCGTCGTCTGCCGAAATTCGGCTTCACCTCCCGCAAAGCTATGATCACGGCAGAAGTTCGTCTGTCTGAACTGGCTCTGGTGGAAGGCGACGTGATCGACCTGAACGCGCTGAAAGCCGCTAACGTAGTTGGTATCCAGATCGAGTTCGCGAAAGTAATCCTTTCAGGCGAAGTTGGTCGTGCGGTAACTCTGCGTGGTTTGCGTGTCACCAAAGGCGCTCGTGTTGCTATCGAAGCTGCTGGCGGTAAAATTGAGGAATAAGTAGCAGATGGCTAAGCAACCGGGATTAGATTTTCAAAGTGCCAAGGGTGGACTAGGCGAACTGAAGCGCAGACTTTTGTTTGTTATCGGTGCGCTGATTGTTTTCCGTATCGGCTCTTTTATTCCGATCCCTGGTATTGATGCCACTGTACTTGCCAAATTGCTCGAGCAGCAAAGAGGCACTATCATTGAAATGTTTAACATGTTCTCTGGTGGTGCTCTCAGCCGTGCTTCAATCTTTGCTCTGGGGATCATGCCGTACATTTCGGCATCGATCATTATCCAGTTGTTAACGGTGGTTCATCCAGCGTTAGCGGAAATTAAGAAAGAAGGGGAGTCTGGCCGTCGTAAGATTAGCCAGTATACCCGCTACGGTACGCTGGTATTGGCAGTGTTTCAGTCTATCGGTATTGCTACCGGTTTGCCGAACATGCCTGGTATGCAAGGCCTGGTGTTGAATCCAGGCTTCGCATTCTACTTTACTGCAGTTGTGAGTCTGGTTACCGGGACAATGTTCCTGATGTGGCTGGGTGAGCAAATTACTGAACGAGGTATCGGTAACGGTATTTCGATCATTATTTTTGCCGGTATCGTAGCGGGTCTTCCGCCAGCAGTTGCCCATACTATCGAACAAGCTCGGCAAGGCGACCTGCACTTCCTCCTGTTGCTGTTGGTTGCAGTTTTAGTGTTTGCAGTGACTTTCTTTGTTGTGTTTGTAGAACGTGGTCAACGTCGTATCGTCGTTAACTACGCCAAGCGTCAACAAGGTCGTCGTGTCTATGCAGCACAGAGCACGCACTTACCGTTGAAAGTGAATATGGCCGGGGTTATCCCAGCAATCTTCGCTTCCAGCATCATTCTGTTCCCTGCCACGATTGCATCATGGTTCGGGGGCGGAACTGGTTGGAACTGGCTGACTACGATTTCGCTGTATTTGCAGCCTGGACAACCGCTTTATGTGTTACTCTATGCGACTGCAATCATCTTCTTCTGTTTCTTTTATACTGCGTTGGTGTTCAACCCGCGTGAGACAGCAGATAACCTGAAGAAGTCCGGTGCATTTGTACCAGGAATTCGTCCGGGAGAGCAAACGGCGAAGTACATCGATAAAGTAATGACTCGCTTAACCTTAATTGGTGCGATGTATATTACTTTCATCTGCCTTATCCCGGAGTTCATGCGTGACGCGATGAAAGTTCCATTCTACTTTGGTGGTACTTCACTACTAATCGTAGTCGTTGTCATTATGGACTTTATGGCTCAAGTGCAAACTCTGATGATGTCAAGTCAGTACGAGTCTGCATTGAAGAAAGCAAACCTGAAAGGCTATAACCGCTAATCTGGTGCGTTTGCGAAGTTACGGAGAGTAAAAATGAAAGTTCGTG
This sequence comes from Rahnella sp. ChDrAdgB13, assembly GCF_017655185.1. Classification (NCBI taxonomy): domain Bacteria; kingdom Pseudomonadati; phylum Pseudomonadota; class Gammaproteobacteria; order Enterobacterales; family Yersiniaceae; genus Rahnella; species Rahnella sp. ChDrAdgB13. Next base: position 12,791 of record NZ_JAEMGT010000056.1, read on the forward strand.
CTTCCGTCAAGAAATTATGTCGTAACTGCAAAATTGTTAAGCGTAACGGTATCGTTCGCGTAATCTGCAGCGCAGAACCGAAGCATAAACAGCGTCAAGGCTGATTATCTCGCATATTTTTCTTGCAAAGTTGGGTTGAGCTGGCTAGATTAGCCAGCCAATCTTTTGTATGTAAGCAGCAATACTATTTGAGTATCCTGAAAACGGGCTTTTCAGAATGGTATTGCCGTATATAAATAGTAGGAGTGCATAGTGGCCCGTATAGCAGGCATTAACATTCCTGATCAGAAACATACCGTGATCGCATTAACTTCGATCTACGGCATCGGCAAAACCCGCTCACAGTCTATCTGTGCTGCATCCGGTATTGCTGAAAATGTTAAGATCAGTGAGCTGTCTGAAGAGCAAATCGAAAAACTGCGTGACGAAGTTGCCAAGTTCATTGTTGAAGGTGATCTGCGTCGTGAAGTCACCCTGAGCATCAAGCGTCTTATGGACCTTGGGACTTATCGTGGTTTGCGTCATCGTCGTGGTCTTCCAGTACGCGGTCAGCGTACCAAGACTAACGCACGTACCCGTAAGGGTCCGCGTAAACCGATCAAGAAATAATCGGGGTGATTGAATAAATGGCAAAGGCACCTGTTCGTACACGTAAACGTGTAAGAAAACAAGTCTCTGACGGCGTGGCTCATATCCATGCTTCTTTCAACAACACCATTGTTACCATTACCGATCGTCAGGGTAATGCTTTGGGTTGGGCAACAGCTGGTGGTTCCGGTTTCCGTGGTTCTCGTAAATCCACTCCGTTCGCAGCTCAGGTTGCAGCAGAGCGCTGCGCTGACGCAGTGAAAGAATACGGTATCAAGAATCTGGAAGTTATGGTTAAAGGACCTGGTCCTGGTCGTGAGTCTACTATCCGCGCATTAAACGCGGCTGGTTTCCGCATCACTAATATTACTGATGTGACTCCTATCCCTCATAACGGTTGTCGTCCGCCGAAAAAGCGCCGCGTATAACGCTGCTTTTTTAGGTTTGTTGGAGAGAGAAAATGGCAAGATATTTGGGTCCTAAGCTCAAGCTTAGCCGTCGTGAGGGCACAGATTTATTCCTTAAATCTGGCGTTCGCGCGATCGATACCAAGTGTAAAATTGAACAAGCTCCTGGTCAGCATGGTGCGCGTAAACCGCGTCTGTCTGACTACGGTGTACAGTTACGTGAAAAGCAAAAAGTTCGTCGTATTTACGGTGTTCTGGAGCGTCAGTTCCGTAACTATTACAAAGAAGCAGCACGCCTGAAAGGCAACACCGGTGCAAACCTGTTGCAACTGCTTGAAGGTCGTTTGGACAACGTTGTTTATCGTATGGGCTTCGGCGCTACTCGTGCGGAATCGCGCCAGTTAGTTAGCCACAAAGCTATCATGGTAAACGGTCGCGTTGTTAACATCGCTTCTTATCAGGTATCTCCGAATGACGTTGTCAGCATCCGCGAGAAAGCTAAAAAGCAATCTCGCGTGAAGGCCGCTTTGGAGTTGGCTGAACAGCGTGAAAAGCCGACTTGGCTTGAAGTTGATGCTGCTAAGATGGAAGGTGTGTTCAAGCGTATGCCTGAACGTACTGATCTGTCTTCCGACATTAACGAACACCTGATCGTCGAGCTTTACTCCAAGTAAAGCTTAGTACCAAAGAGAGGACACAATGCAGGGTTCTGTGACAGAGTTTCTAAAACCGCGCCTGGTAGATATCGAGCAAGTCAGTTCGACGCACGCCAAGGTGACCCTTGAGCCTTTAGAACGTGGCTTTGGCCATACTTTAGGCAACGCACTGCGCCGTATTCTGCTTTCATCCATGCCGGGTTGCGCGGTGACCGAGGTTGAGATTGATGGTGTACTGCATGAGTACAGCACCAAAGAAGGCGTACAGGAAGATATCCTGGAGATCCTGCTCAACCTGAAAGGGCTGGCGGTGAGAGTTCAAGGGAAAGATGAAGTTATTCTTACCCTGAATAAGTCTGGCATTGGCCCTGTGACTGCAGCCGACATTACCCATGATGGTGATGTCGAAATCGTCAAGCCGCAACATGTCATCTGCCACCTGACCGATGAGAACGCTGCTATCAGCATGCGTATCAAAGTTCAGCGCGGTCGTGGTTATGTGCCGGCGTCTGCCCGAATTCATTCGGAAGAAGATGAGCGCCCAATTGGTCGTCTGTTAGTAGACGCATGCTACAGCCCTGTAGAGCGAATTGCCTACAATGTTGAAGCAGCGCGTGTAGAACAGCGTACTGATTTGGACAAGCTGGTTATCGAAATGGAAACCAACGGTACGATCGATCCTGAAGAGGCGATCCGTCGTGCGGCGACCATTCTTGCTGAACAACTTGAAGCTTTCGTTGATTTACGTGATGTACGTCAACCGGAAGTCAAAGAAGAGAAGCCGGAATTCGATCCAATCCTGCTGCGCCCTGTTGACGATCTGGAATTGACTGTCCGCTCTGCTAACTGCCTTAAGGCAGAAGCAATCCACTACATCGGTGATCTGGTACAGCGTACCGAGGTTGAGTTACTTAAAACACCTAACCTGGGTAAAAAATCTCTTACTGAGATCAAAGACGTACTTGCGTCCCGTGGTTTGTCTCTGGGCATGCGCCTGGAAAACTGGCCACCAGCAAGTATTGCTGACGAGTAACCGGATCACAGGTTAAGGTTTTACTGAGAAGGATAAGGTCATGCGCCATCGTAAGAGTGGTCGTCAACTGAACCGTAACAGCAGCCACCGACAGGCTATGTTCCGTAACATGGCCGGCTCTTTGGTTCGTCATGAGATCATCAAGACGACCCTGCCGAAAGCGAAAGAGCTGCGTCGCGTTGTTGAGCCGCTGATTACTCTTGCCAAGACCGACAACGTTGCAAATCGTCGTCTGGCATTCGCCCGTACTCGTGATAACGAGATCGTGGCAAAACTGTTTAATGAACTGGGCCCGCGTTTCGCGAGCCGTGCCGGTGGTTACACTCGCATTCTGAAGTGTGGTTTCCGTGCAGGCGACAATGCGCCGATGGCTTACATCGAGCTCGTTGATCGTGCAGAGTCACAAGCAGAAGTAGCAACTGCTGAATAATCTGTAGATGCATGAAAAAGCCGGGCTCTGCCCGGTTTTTTTACGTCTAAATTTTGATGCTTTAAATTTCGTTACCTCCGGCACCATTCATCCTGAATTTCTCTTTTATCCGCGCTATGCTGCCTTACGTTGTGAAGCTAACCGTTTGGCTGAGGCAAAATCATGTTTCTTATTGACCAGTGGGTTGAAAAACACATTAAAGAGGCCCGGGAAAATGGTGAGTTTGATAATCTTCCGGGAGCTGGCCGACCTCTTATACTCGATGATGACAGCGGCATTCCTGAAGAGCTAAGAACCGCTTATCGTATTCTTAAAAACGCAGGTTATTTGCCTCCTGAGTTGCAGGACGGAAAAGAAGCGATCGAATTAGATCATATACTTAATGTTTTAACACGGGATGATCCTCAGTTTTCAGCTGTTGAAAAGCGTCTCAAAATTCTTCAGTTGCGTTTGCAGCAAGCGGGAATGAATATCGATTTTCTTCATGGGCGCTACAAAGATGCGCTGAAGGATAAGTTTAGAGGTGAGTGAATATGTATAAAATTGGTGAGCTAGCTGCTTTGGCAGGGGTCTCTACGGATACTGTTCGTTATTATGAAAAACAGGAAATGATGGCGGCGGGTTTACGGACTACCTCCGGTTATCGTCAATATGATGAAAACGACTTACAACGGTTGCGATTCATTCGGTATGCAAAATCTACCGGGTTTACGCTTGAAGCAATTAAAGAACTGCTTTCTATTCGGGTCGATCCTATTCATCACACATGCCAGGAATCTAAGTCTATTGTTGATGAGCGTCTGGCTGAGGTTGAGCTCAAATTACAAGAGCTCACCCGGATGCGTGAATCTTTGAAAAGATTGAGTGCCGCCTGCTGTGGTTCTGCGCATACCAGTGAGAGTTGTTCAATATTAGAAGCGCTTGAAGATGGTGCAGGAAAAGTGATCTAATCTGCTCAATCATTTTGAAAAGAGCTACCGGTAGGAAATTAAACGCAGTATTATGCGCTGGCAATTTAGCCATGTTGCATTTCTAAAAAACGAGGGAGTTATGACTCAGTATAAGCACCAAAAAGGGACCATTCAGGATAATGCCTTGCAGGCTCTTCTTCATGATCCACTGTTTAAGCAGCGCATTGAAAAGAATCTAAAGGGTAAGGGAAGTTATCGTAGAAAAGAAAAAAATGGAAAAGGGAATTATATGGAGGGCAGTGTTGAGCGTTTAATCGAATATTCAACACTGCCCTTCTAAAACGTAAAGCAACAGCAACTTTCTTCTTCGTTACAATCTCGGTGTTTGCTGCTCTTTAAGCAGATCACGAATTTCTGCCAGCAAAGTTTCTTCCGCAGTCGGTTTCGGTGGTGCCGCAGGAACATCTTCCTGTTTACGGCGCATTTTGTTCATCAAAGTGATTGCGCAGAAGATTGCCAAAGCAACAATGACGAAATCAAAAATATTTTGGATAAACACACCGTAATGCATTACGACTGCCGGTACCGTTCCTTGTGCGTCTCTGAGTACAAAAGCGAATTGCTTGAAATCGACTCCACCAATGAGTAAACCCAGCGGTGGCATAATAATATCAGCAACAAATGATGACACTATCTTGCCGAAGGCTGCACCAATGATTACACCGACGGCAAGGTCGACCACGTTGCCACGCATGGCAAATTCACGAAACTCTTTCATAAAACTCATAAAATACTCCTTGGCAAATTCATCAAATGTGTCCAACCAAGTAAAGACCATTTGTCGCGTCTTCGCTACAAAAGTTCTCTACTGAATCCTGCTTAACGCCATATATTTTCGGCAATTCATCAATTTATAAGAAGAACGGGCTAGGTTGGAACAAACGTTCCACATCCCTGACAAATTTCTTATCTGTAATGAACATCACCACATGATCACCTTGTTGGATTCTGCTATTTCCATTAGCAATGATGACGTCATTCCCACGGACGATCGCGCCGATAGTCGTACCTGGCGGCAATTTAATTTGCTCTACCGTACGACCAACAACTTTAGAGGTGGTCTCATCGCCATGTGCAATCGCCTCAATAGCTTCGGCTACACCACGGCGTAATGACGAAACGCTGACGATATCTGCTTTTCTGACGTGCCCAAGCAGTGCCGAAATCGTCGCCTGCTGAGGTGAAATCGCAATATCAATCACGCTGCCTTGCACCAAATCCACGTACGCACTGCGCTGAATGAGAACCATCGCTTTTTTGGCGCCCATACGTTTTGCAAGCATCGCCGACATGATGTTTGCTTCATCATCATTAGTAATCGCAATAAACACATCAACTTGTTCGATATGTTCTTCTGCTAACAATTCCTGATCAGAGGCATCGCCGTAGAAAACAATCGTGTCTTGCAACAACTCGGCCAGTTCAGCTGCCCGCTGCTGATCGCGTTCTATCAGTTTTACGCTGTAATTCTTCTCAAGCTTTTGTGCCAGTCCGGCACCCACATTGCCGCCACCGACAATCATGATCCGCTTATATGGTTTTTCCAGCCGTTGAAGTTCGCTCATAACCGCACGGATGTGCTGAGAGGCGGCAACAAAGAACACTTCATCACCTGCTTCAATAATGGTTGAACCCTGCGGGCGAATCGGGCGGTCCTGGCGGAAAATGGCTGCAACGCGAGTTTCGATGTGCGGCATGTGTTCACGCATTGAAGAGAGTGCATTACCTACCAGCGGACCGCCATAATAGGCTTTAACTGCGGCAATGCTCACTTTCCCTTCTGCAAAGTTCACAACCTGTAATGCACCCGGATATTCGATTAATTTGTAGATGTAATCGGTAACTAGTTGCTCAGGCGAAATCAGATGGTCAATCGGCACAGCTTCTGGACTGAAAAGCTTTTCGGATTCACGGATATATTCCGTGGAACGAATGCGTGCGATGCGGTTTGGGGTATTGAAAAGCGAATACGCAATCTGACATGCCACCATGTTGGTTTCGTCAGAATTAGTCACCGCCACCAACATATCGGCATCTTCAGCTCCGGCTTCGCGGAGTACGCGTGGGTGAGAGCCATGTCCCTGCACAACGCGCAGGTCAAATTTGTCCTGAAGCTGACGTAACCGGACGGTGTTGGTATCGACAACGGTAATGTCATTGTTTTCACCCACCAGATTTTCAGCGAGTGTTCCACCAACCTGTCCGGCCCCGAGAATTATTATTTTCATATGACTCTCTGCTTGGCTTCGAAGATTTCAGCCTGAATAAGTAGCATTAATAGTAAACAATCAGCTTTTGATCAGTTTAGCGTAATAGAAGCCATCGCCGTCATCGGCGTGTGGAAGGTTTTGTCTGCCTGGGTTTTCCCTCGTGCCGGTCTCAACTAGCGTCGCATCCGGGTGAGATTTAAGAAATTCCACTATTTGCAGGCAATTTTCTTCGGGCAAAACTGAGCATGTTGCGTAAACCATTACACCCTTGCTTTTAAGGCGTGGCCAGACGGCTTCCAGGATCTCTTTTTGCAAGCCTGCCAGCTCAGTAATATCGCTGTCTCTGCGTAGCCACTTTATGTCGGGATGCCGGCGGATAACGCCGGTCGCCGAGCACGGTGCATCCAGCAGAATGCGGTCAAAGATACGCTCGCCAGCCCAGGCCTGTGGCTCACGTCCATCGCCTTGTTTCACTTCCGCATTAAGTTTTAAACGCTGCAGATTCTCATGAACACGCTTCAGACGTTGTTCATCCACGTCCACAGCCAGCACATGAGATTTAGGCGCGGCCTCCAGTATGTGGGTCGTTTTACCGCCAGGCGCGCAGCACAAATCGAGGATCATATCGCCATCCTGTGGATCCAGCAGATCAACGCTGCCTTGTGCAGAAGCGTCCTGAACCGTCACCCATCCTTCTGAAAATCCTGGGAGCAGACTGACCTGACAAGGCGTGATCAGACACAGTGCATCGGAATATTCAGGATGTGGAACGGCTTCAATCTGCGCTTCATTCAACAGTCGAAGATAATCGTCGCGGGTATTGTGCATGCGGTTTACGCGTAGCCACATAGGCGGCCTTTGATTATTCGCATCAACAATGCTTTCCCAGGCGTCGGGATAGGCTTTCTTAAGACGATTAAGAAGCCAGCTCGGATGGAGATAGCGGCTGTCATTATTGGCCATACGTTGCAGCAATTCTTCCTGCTGACGCTGGAACTGCCGGAGAACGCCGTTGATCAGACCTTTTAGCTGAGGGCGCTTTAGTGCCACAGCACCATCAACAGTTTCTGCTAACACTGCGTGAGCGGGAATACGCGTATGAGTTAGCTGATACAGGCCAACCATCAGTAAGTAATGCAGTGTCCGTTGCTTTCCCGTCAACGGTTTTGCCATGAGTTGTTGCAGGCACCATTCGAGCTGAGGCAATACCCTCAGAGTGCCGAAACATAATTCCTGCAATAATCCGCGATCTTTTTCTGAAATATTTTTCTGCAAACCGGGAAGGACCGTCGACAATGACAGGCCTTTATCTAAAACCTGACTGATGGCTTGAGCTGCAATACTACGAAGATTATAGGCTGTTTTCATTGTTCAAATGGCTGAATGGATCAGCATTATCAGAAAGGTAAGGCCCGACGAAATATCGGGCGTAGTCGGAAGGGTCAGGCTAAACGAGAGCCTTCGATAAACCATTCACGACGAGAGTTCAGCAAGTCCTGTGCGGACATTGCTTTTTTACCTGAAGGTTGCAACTGGGTGATATTCAGGATGCCGTCAGACGTAGCAACCTGGATCCCCTTTTTATCTGCAGAAACAATGGTGCCGGGCAGGGTGCTATGGCTTGCAGGCAAACTTTCAGCTGACCAGACTTTTACGGGCTGGTCGTCAATCATAAAGAAACTGACAGGCCACGGATTAAATGCACGTATACAACGTTCCAGCTGGTCTGCGGAAAGCGTCCAGTCTAAGCGGGCTTCCTCTTTGCTCAGCTTTTCAGCGTACGTAACGAGTTCTTCGTTCTGAACTTCTGGTTGAGCCGTGCCGTTCGCCAGTTGCCCGAGCGTTTCAAGCATACCTTCCGGGCCGAGCTCAGCCAGTTTGTTGTACAGGGATGCACTGGTATCTTCCGGAAGAATGTCACATTCCACTTTATGCAGCATGTCGCCGGTATCCAGACCCACATCCATCTGCATGATAGTGATACCGGTTTTAGCATCGCCAGCCCACAAGGAACGCTGAATCGGCGCGGCACCACGCCAGCGTGGCAACAGGGAACCGTGTACGTTAATGCAGCCCAGTTTAGGCATATCCAGCACAGCTTTAGGGAGAATCAGGCCATAAGCTACGACCACCATCACATCAGCTTCCAAATCGGACACCAGTGACTGGTTTTCTTCAGGGCGCAAAGATTTCGGCTGAAATACGGGAATATCATGAGCAAGTGCCAGCGTTTTTACCGGGCTTGCAGTCAGCTTGTTACCACGGCCGGCCGGGCGGTCGGGTTGGGTAAATACACCCACAACCTGATGTTCTGATGACAAAAGCGCGTCAAGATGACGCGCTGCGAAGTCTGGGGTACCGGCAAATATAATCCGCAAAGCAGTGTCCTGTGTTACTCGAATATTAGTCAGCCCGCGCGTTCAGCTTGGCCATTTTTTCCATCTTCTGGCGAATACGCTGACGTTTCAGTGGTGACAAGTAATCCACGAATAATTTACCCACCAGATGATCCATTTCATGCTGGATGCAAATCGCCAGTAAGTCATCAGCTTCCAGCTCGAAGGTTTTACCCTCCCGATCCAGAGCGCGGACTTTCACTTTCTCAGCACGCGGCACCAGCGCACGTTGATCAGGGATCGACAGGCAGCCTTCTTCAATACCGGTTTCGCCGCTTTTTTCCAGCAGCTCAGGATTGATGAGAACCAGGCGTTCGTCGCGATTTTCAGAGACATCAATAACGATAATACGTTGATGAATGTCTACCTGAGTCGCAGCCAGGCCAATGCCTTCTTCTGCATACATGGTTTCAAACATATCATCCACGATCTGCTGAATTTCGGCGTTAACTTCTTTGACCGGTTTTGCAGTAATGCGAAGCCGCTCGTCTGGGAAATGTAATATCTGTAATACGGACATATTTTTCTGGATCTTTATTCAATTGATTGAAGATATATAGACTCTATTCTAGACATTTCCTGCTCCGATTGACAGCATCCTCTGCCAATTGAATCCTTCGTCGAAAGGCATTGAACAGAGGCAGGATAATGACATTACAGGAAGTATGGATTCGTTTATCAGCCGTCAGGCGCCTTGATGCTGCCCATGCCGAAGGCATAATTCGGGCACTCTTCTGCCAGGGGCATTATGGCCCTTCTGAATTATTCTCGTGCGGCCTTACCGCGGAGCAAATAGAAGATTTCAGGAATATCAATCAGCAATGGCTATCCGCGTCGCTAAACTGGCTGGAAGGGGATAGCCGATATCTTGTCACATTTGACTGTGCGCTCTACCCGCCTTTGTTAGCGCAGATTCCGTCTCCGCCATTGATTTTGTTCGTCGAAGGTAATCCGGATTTGCTGTTATCTCCTCAAATAGCAATGGTGGGAAGCCGTCACTACTCCCATTACGGTGAACAATATGCACAGGTTTTTGCCGGCGGGCTGGTAAGCAGCGGTTTTACCGTGACGAGCGGGCTTGCGATGGGAATTGATGGAATTAGTCATAAAGCAACATTACAGGCGCAGGGAAAAACTATCGCCGTTCTTGGCAGCGGGCTGATGAAGCGTTATCCATCTCGTCATTTGATGTTAGCCGACAGTATTCTTGAGCAAGGCGGGACCCTGGTTTCTGAGCATCTGGTGACTGCGCCGCCACTTGCGGCCAACTTTCCTCGCCGGAACCGCATTATCAGTGGTCTCAGCGTGGGTGTTCTGGTTGTGGAAGCAACCTTGCGCAGCGGGTCGTTGATCACAGCCCGTTATGCACTTGAACAGGGCCGAGAAGTTTTTGCTTTGCCCGGCCCACTAGGCAGCCCGACGTCAGAAGGAACTCACTGGCTTATCCAACAGGGCGCTTACCTGGTTACTGAGCCTAATGATATTGCCGAGCATATTGGAAGCGGCTTAACCTGGTTTCCGACTCTGCGAATCCCCGAACTGTCAAAAGCACCCCGAGATAAGCCACCAAAGGCGTCAGAGGCGTCAGAGGCGATTATTTGTGCACAAGAATGCGAAGTTGAATTGCCATTTGCTGATGTGTTGGCTAACGTAGAATATGAGGTGACATCTGTTGACGTCGTCGCCGAACGTGCCGGCCAACCTGTGCCAGAAGTGGTAGGTAAACTACTCGAGCTGGAGTTAGCAGGATGGATCGCAGCTGTATCCGGCGGCTATGTCCGAATTAAGAGGGCAAGCCATGTTCGACGTACTAATGTACTTATTTGAAACTTACATTCACAACGAAGCGGAGATGAATGTTGACGAGGATAGGTTAACGGATGACTTGACCGAGGCTGGTTTTCACCGGGCCGATATTCACAATGCGCTGAATTGGCTTGAAAAACTTGCGGATATGCAAGAGGGTGGAACCCCATCTTATATGCTGGATTCAGATCCTTCAGCATTACGTGTTTACACCGACGAGGAAACGAGCCGGTTAGATAGCAGTTGTCGTGGCTTTTTGTTGTTCCTGGAACAGATAAAGGTTTTAAACTTCGATACCCGTGAAATGGTTATCGATCGTGTTATGGCTCTGGACACTGAAGAATTCGATCTTGAGGATCTTAAGTGGGTGGTGCTGATGGTTCTTTTTAATATTCCCGGATATGAAAGTGCATATCAGCAAATGGAAGAGCTGTTATTTGAAGTTAATGAAGGTTATCTGCATTAAGAGATAACAGGTAAAACGTAACATATGACAAAAGCAGCACTTTTTGCTGAGAAGCAAAATGAATCCTGTCCGGAATGCGGGGCCGATCTGGTGATCCGTAGTGGTCGCCACGGCCCTTTTCTCAGCTGTTCATCCTATCCACAGTGCGAATATATCCGCCCCCTGAAATCACAGGCCGACGGACATATTGTGAAAATCCTGGACGGGCAGTTATGTCCCAAATGCAGTGCCACGCTGGTGCTTCGCCAGGGACGTTATGGGATGTTTATCGGGTGCAGCGAGTATCCGGAATGCGACCATATTGAAGTCATCGATAAACCCGAAGAAACCAGCCTCAGTTGTCCGCAATGCGGCAAAGGACATCTGCTGCAGCGTAAGTCTCGCTTTGGTAAGGTTTTTCACGCCTGCGACCGCTACCCGGACTGCCAGTTTGCCATCAATAATAAGCCCGTTGCCGGCGAGTGCGTGCACTGCCAATATCCTTTATTGATGGAAAAGAAAACGGCGCAGGGTATAAAACTATTTTGTGCCAGTAAACTGTGCGGCAAAGCCGTAGAAATAAAAGATAACGAAGAAAATGAATAAAGAAGCAGAAAACTCACTTGCAAAGGTACTTGAAGCATTACATCAACAGCAGGTTATCGCTTATCCGACTGAGGCCGTATTCGGGTTAGGTTGTGATCCTGACAGCGAGCAGGCGGTTGAGTCTCTTTTGGCTCTTAAAAAACGTCCTAAAGATAAAGGGCTGATTTTAATCGCCGATAACTATCAGCAACTTCTCCCTTATATTGATGATTCATCATTAACCCATCAGCAACTCGAACATATCTTGTCGTTTTGGCCTGGACCGGTGACCTGGGTGATGCCTGCAAAACCCTCTACGCCTGACTGGCTGACAGGGCGCTTCTCGTCGCTGGCGGTCCGCGTAACCGATCATCCGCGGGTTAAAGAACTCTGCCAGCAGTTTGGAAAACCGTTGGTTTCTACAAGCGCGAATCTGAATGGTCAGGAACCTTGCCGATTGGCTGATGAAGTCCGTCTCCAGTTTGGTGAGGATTTCCCCGTGCTTAACGGCAAAGTGGGTGGAAGAGAAAACCCATCTGAAATCAGGGATGCCCTCACCGGCGATCTCATTCGTCAAGGCTAAGGAACGAAAGTCATGCCATCTTTCGCGGTATTCGGTAATCCAATCAGTCACAGCAAATCCCCCCGTATTCATGCATTGTTTGCCAGCCAGACAGGGCTTGAACACAGTTATGGAACGATGCTGGCGCCAAATGAAGATTTTGAAGAAACGCTGCGATCCTTTTTTGAAAAGGGAGCCAAGGGGGCAAACATTACTGTGCCTTTCAAAGAGCGGGCATTTGCTGAGTCAGATGAACTGACTGACCGTGCGGCGATGTCTGGCGCTGTAAATACTCTCAAAAAACTTGAAGACGGAAGATTGCTCGGGGATAACACCGACGGAATAGGAATGTTGAGCGATCTGGAACGTCTGGCGCTTATTCAGCCCGGCGATCGGGTATTGCTGATAGGCGCTGGTGGAGCTGCACGTGGAGTGATCCTTCCGCTTTTATCCTACGGATGCTCCGTTGTCGTTACCAACCGTACTTTTGAACGTGCACAACATCTCAGTCATATATTCGAGAGCAAAGGTGAGATCCGGGCTCTTGCGTTCAGCGATCTGGCCGGCGAGAAATTCGATCTGATTATCAATGCGACGGCATCAGGTATTAATGGTGAAATCCCGGCAATCTCTGAGCAGGTTTTCACTGCACAGACGCGCGTTTACGATATGTTTTATCAGGCCGGTCTGACACCTTTTCTTTGCTGGGCCAAAGGCAACGGTGTGACGCATTATGCTGATGGTTTGGGAATGCTGGTGGGACAGGCCGCTCATGCTTTCTATTTATGGCACGGTGTTATGCCAGAAATAGAGCCTGTGCTGGCGCAGTTAAAACAAGATTTACTGGGATAACTGAAAGAGCCTGAACAGCCTTGTTGAATACGTTGTCCAGGCTCATTAACTATTTACTCGCCAGATAGACATCTTTCCATGTGACATAGTTATTTGAAGAGTAGGTCAGCCCCGCAAGTTCATCGGCGCTCAGTTCGCGGATCTGCTTAACCGGGCTTCCTAAATAGAGATAGCCGCTTTCGAGCCGCTTTCCTGGGGGAACCAGACTTCCTGCGCCAATCATTACATCATCTTCTATGATCGCTCCATCCAGCAGTATGGATCCCATTCCTACCAGAACCCGGCTTCCGATCGTACAACCATGCAGCATTGCTTTATGCCCGACCGTGACGTCTTCGCCAATAATAAGAGGGTGCCCTTCAGGATTCTGGCGGGACTGATGAGTCACATGCAGCACGCTGCCATCCTGCACATTCGATCTGCAACCTACCGACACACTATTTACATCACCGCGTATGACAACCAGCGGCCAGATACTGACATCATCCGCGAGATCGACATCCCCGATAACAACACTGGAAGGATCCACCATCACCCTTTCGCCCAATGTTGGCGTTAATCCCTGATAAGGGCGCAAAGCCTGAGACATAGGTAAGTACCTCATAATTGAGTTTTAACCTTGGCAATATAGTCCTGGCTGCGGGAAATACCAATTCAGAGGCGATAAGAACGGTGACAAAACCAGCGGATCGGACGAGATCACGGCGAAAGGGTCGAAAAATATGCAGTCGATCCTTTTATTCAAAAAAAGGCTTGTGCAAAAAATTCGGATCCCTATAATGCCGCTCCATCGACAGGGAACAACGTGAACAACATCACGAAGTGACCGGGTCGGAAAGATTA
>NZ_JAEMGT010000057.1:0-21003 GCF_017655185.1 Rahnella sp. ChDrAdgB13
GTAAGGATTGCCTGAGAAAGTCAGCGACGAGGGGAGCTTTTATCTAAATCCGATTTATTCAACAAAGCCCCGGTGAGGAAGATCGGCCAGCCAGCCACGGATCTCTTCAGCAAATTGCGGCCCCAGACGGTAGTCGGAGATCTGCATATTCAGCAGCCAGTCTTTGGCCTCGCGATTATCCAGCGTTTCGGTCAGTAAATCAGTCAGAAGCAGAACTTCAACCCCTTGCTGGCGCAGTGTCTGGCTGAAAACATCATGTTCCTTACCGGCTCTTTCAACGGAAAGTACGTCATCAAATAACAGTTCCTGGCAATTCGAAGGGGTTAAGCGTTGCAAGCTTAAATTAGGCCGGTGCAGCATGACGCTGTGCAGTTGACCTATTTCAGAACCGACATAATGCCTTTTCATATTTATTCCTTTCTTATGAAAAAAGTAATCTGGTTAATATTTCAGGCAAAACGAAACCTTGATGAATAAATGGAGTTATTCAATCTTTTTTCATCTCGTCTGGAACGAAGTGAATAATATTCCGCTGAAGCATTTAAGATGTGATTCCGATCTCATCAGAATGAATGAATACAATGGAGTGATAATTAATTGATGATGCGCATTGTTTATTTTATTAATCAATTATCCGTTATGAATAAATAACGTGTGAAAGGAGTAATTATTTTACCTGTTAGAAAAATGACTGGTTGGGATATAATTTATGCAATCGTAATGCATTGAAATAAAGGGGTTTAAATTATCATACGCATAGGGATTAAATTTGTTTGAATAAAAATCCTAAAAATGGGAAATAATCAAAATAATTATTGTGATTTCAAGCGGTTTTTTATATTCGTCGTTTTGTGACCGGCAGAGGAGTTTTTGAAAATATCGTTTCAGACCAGTCACCTGGTCGCGGGTATTTGTGGCTGAAGATGCAATCTATGCACTACGGATGCATAACCATTCTTCTAAGGCTCGCATAAAACCGGGAAAATTAATTTTAGCGAAAAAGGGAAATCTTGATCTGAAAGGTAGCCACCCGTACATAAAGAGGATTATTATTTCTGAAACAACGTTTCACTAATGAATCACTCTCACGAGGTTATGATGATCACCGGAAACATCCATCAACTGCATTTAGTGCCTTATCTGCCCGCTGAACTGCGCGAAGCCATTGAGTATGTGAAGAAAAATATCACGGCGGAAACCCCCCTGGGTAAACACGATATCCACGGCAATGACGCGTTTGTTCTGATTTCAAATGATTCAACGGCGCCGCAGGCAGATCGCCGTGCGGAGTTTCATGCCCGTTATCTGGATATCCAGATTGTCCTGAACGGAACGGAGGGAATGACGTTCAGCAATCTTCCTGCGGGGTACATTGATACCGACTGGCTGGAAGATAAAGACATTGCGTTTCTGGCTGCCGGCGAGCAGGAAAAAACCATGATTATGCAGGCCGGTGATTTCGTGGTGTTTTATCCGGGCGAGGTGCATAAACCGCTGTGCGCCGTTGGCGAATCGGCTAACGTGCGCAAAGCGGTCGTCAAAATGGACGTCAATACGCTGTCTGTTTAATACATTGTCAGTTTAACGCTTTGTTCGTTTGAACAACTTCATCCGCCAGCGACGCAGCCTGCCGAGACGTTCTGGCGCTTTGAGCTTGTGTTTAATCCACACTACCTGCCACGGCTGGAGCCTCATCTGGCCGTTAAACACTTCTCCGCCAATCAGATCTTTGCCTTCCACCGCCAGTTTCAGCATTTGTGAATGATCGCTGATGTTAAACACGCAGGTGATCCGATCTTCGCTCTTTGGATCATAACGTTCCATGGCGAATAACGATTTGCCCAGATCAAACACACGCTGGCCAGCCTGTGGCGAAAATGCCGGATGCGCGCGGCGGTGTTTAATCAGTTCCTCTAAGCCGTAAAACACGCGGGAGCGCAGGCTGTCTTTCTTCTCAAGTTCAGCTTCCAGCGTACCCAGCTCCAGCTTTTTACGGTTGATGCGGCGGTTAATCCCGGACTGATGCATACCGTCGAGATCGTTCTCGCTGCCGAGCAGGCTGTGGATGTAAATGGCCGGTACGCCGATAAACGACAGTAACAATGCCTGCGCCGCCAGGAACTTACGGGCTTTCAGGTCAACATCATCTCCCGGCTCGGTCAGCGCACTCAGGTAATTAATATTCAGCTCGTAAGGCGAATGGGTACCGTCGCCGTTGTCTTTATACGAGACCCGACCTTCTTTGCGCAGCGTTTCCTGCGCCATGTATTTACGTTCATCATCGCTGAGGAAGGTTTCCGTCGGGCGTAGCCCAATGCCGTCGTGACTCGCCAGAAAGTTGAAATACGTGGTGTCCGGGTAGCGCGCTTCCGCGTTCAGGCTTTGTGCCCATTGCGTCAGCGTCGTGGTGTCCTGACGTAAAAATGCATGAAGCGTCAGCGGCGGCAGCGGGAACTGATACACCATATGTGCTTCATCACCTTCACCGAAATAACTGATATTTTCGTGATGCGGCACGTTGGTTTCCGTAATGAGCCGTGTACCGGGGATCACTTCGTCGAGGATCGTGCGCCAGACTTTAATAATGTTGTGCGCCTGCGGCATATGAATGCAGCGTGTGCCCACTTCCTTCCAGATATACCCGATGGCGTCGAGGCGAATAGATTGCCCGCCGCTGGCCGCATACTGTAACAGTACGTCGATGCTCTCCAGCAGAACCTGCGGATTTTTGAAATTGATATCCACCTGATCTTCGCTGAACGTCGTCCACAGATACAGCTCGGTGCCGTTGGCTTTAATAAAAGGCGTCAGCAGCGGAGAGGCGCGCGGACGCACTACGCGGCTGTAATCCAGCTCGGGATTCGAGGCAATAAAGTAATCTTTGTAATACGGATCGTCGTGCAGATAGCCCTTCATCCATTCGCTGGAGCGTGAGATGTGGTTGATCACGCAGTCGAACATCAGATTGAAATGAGCCGAAAGGTGATGAATGTCGGACCAGCCGCCAAGATGTTCGTCGATCCGGCGATAATCAATAACGCTAAAACCGTCGTCCGAGCTGTAGGGATACATGGGCAGAATGTGGATGTCGCTGACGATCTCGCGCAGATAGGTATTGGCGAAATGGTTTAAGGTTGCCAGCGGCGGTTGGTCGCCATGACGAATGTTGTCGCCGTAGGTGATCAGATAAATATTGGTGCCATCGACCCAACTTGTCGTGCGATGTTTGCCGTAATTCCATTTTTCAGCGAGATGCAGGATTTTTTTCAGCAGGTCAGCAATGTGTTCTCTGGGGTAAATCCGGCTTAAAAGACTTTCCAGCCGCAGGACATACTCGAGATTAACTGAGCTCATAGCGGTTCCTTCTTACAGAATTCTTTTTGTATGAAAAATAACAGCGCTCTGAAAAGGTTAGTTGAAAATACGGGGCGCGGGCAGCGGAAGGGCGATATAGCAGAGGATTCTGGGGGAATAACGCGGCATCACTTTGCCTTGTCGCAAAATGATGCCGGATAAAATCAGGCGTTGCCGAGGGTGGCGACCATCACCGCTTTGATGGTGTGCAGACGGTTTTCAGCCTGATCGAAGACCACGCTGTGGCTTGATTCGAACACTTCGTCGGTAACTTCCATGCCGCCGTGCAGACCGTATTCTTCCGCCATTTGTTTGCCGAGTGTGGTCTGGTCATCGTGAAACGCAGGCAGACAATGCAGGAATTTCACCTTCGGATTGCCGGTCAGCGCCAGCATTGCGCTGTTAACCTGATACGGACGCAGCAGATTAATACGCTCTTTCCAGGCTTCTTTCGGTTCGCCCATCGATACCCAAACGTCCGTATACAGGAAATCGGCATCTTTCACGCCGGTCGCGATATCTTCTGTCAACGTTATGCTGCCGCCATTTTCTTTTGCCAGATGTTCGCAGGTGGCGACCAGTTCGGCTTCCGGCCAGCAGGCGGAAGGTGCAACCAGGCGCAAATCCAGCCCGCACAACGCCGCCGCTTCCAGTAGCGAGTTCCCCATGTTATTACGGGTATCGCCCAGATAGGCCAGACGCATACCTTTCAGCGGTTTACCCGGCAGATGCTCCTGCATAGTGAGCAAATCCGCCAGCAACTGCGTTGGATGGAATTCGTTGGTCAGACCGTTCCAGACCGGGACACCGGCATATTGCGCCAGTATTTCCACTTTATCCTGACCGTAACCACGATACTGAATACCGTCATACATCCGGCCAAGCACGCGGGCAGTGTCTTTCATCGATTCTTTATGACCTATCTGGCTGCCGCTTGGGCCGAGGTAGGTGACTTTTGCCCCCTGATCGTAAGCGGCAACTTCGAAAGAGCATCGGGTACGGGTCGAGTCTTTTTCGAAGATGAGCGCGATGTTTTTGCCTTGCAGGCTGGCCTTCTCGGTGCCGTTTTTCTTAGCGGCTTTTAATTCTGCGGAGAGTTTCAGCAGGGACGAAATCTCTGACGGGGTAAAATCCAGTAACCTGAGAAAATGACGTTTACTCAACAAACTCATGATGTCGCTCCATAGCACGTTAGCATTTCGGATTGAATTTAAATTCAATTTAACTGTATGAATATGCAATTACAACCCCGAAGCAAAAACTTTGTCGTTTATAGTGGAGGCGCGCCCTGTGGTGTGTGAAAATAGCGGTCAAACGTCACATTGATTGAGGACTGAGATATGGCAAACCGTGAATTGCTGGACGAACAACGTGAAGAGACTCGCTTAATCATCGAAGAGCTGCTGGACGATGGCAGCGATCCTGACGCGCTTTACACCATTGAACATCACTTATCTTCAGAGAAGTTCGAAGTTCTGGAGAAAGCAGCGGTTGAGGCTTTCAAGCTGGGTTACGAAGTTACCGACCCTGAAGAGTTAGAAGTTGAAGACGGTTCTGTGCTGATGTGTTGTGACGTAATCAGTGAAATCGCGCTGAAAGCGGAACTGATCGACGCTCAGGTTGAACAATTGATGAACCTGGCCGAAGCCAACGGCGTCAACTACGACGGCTGGGGCACTTACTTCGAAGGCGATGACGACGAAGAAGGTGAGGAAGGCGAAGACGAAGATTTCGTTGATGAAGATGATGACGGGAAACGTCATTAATTTTTATCGCGAGTAATATAAAAAAACCGGGCAATGCCCGGTTTTTTTATTTCCGCCAGTTCAGAAGAATTAAAGTACTTCCCCGTTGCTCTCAATCACTTTCTGATACCAGCCAAAACTCTCTTTTTTCGAACGTGCCATCGTGCCGGTGCCGTCGTCATTTTTATCGACGTGGATAAAGCCATAGCGTTTGCTGTACTGGCCGGTGGTGAATGACACGCAGTCAATACAGCCCCACGGCGTGTAGCCCATCAGATCCACACCATCTTCCAGCACGGCTTTCTTCATCTGTTCGATGTGCGCTTTCAGATAAGCGATGCGGTAATCGTCATGAATAACGCCGTCGTCACCCGCTTTATCGATAGCGCCAAAGCCATTTTCGACAATAAACAGCGGTTTCTGGTAACGCTCGTACAGAATGTTCAGGGTATAACGCAGGCCAACAGGATCAATCTGCCATCCCCAGTCGGATGCCTTCACGTGCGGATTCGGGACGCTGCCTGCAAAGCCGGATAACCCGTTATCATCACTTGGGTTGTGCGCTGAAATCGCGTTGCTCATGTAATAGCTCAGGCCGATGTAGTCCGCGCAGCCTTCTCTCAGTGCCTGCAAATCTCCGTCTTCCATTTTGATGTTGAAGCCGCGACGTTCCCATTCTTTCAGTGCATACGCAGGGTAATAACCGCGCATATGCACATCGCTGAACAGGAAGCGTTCATGCATCGCTTCGACCGAATACATCACGTCATCCGGGTGGCAGGAGAACGGGTACAGCGGCACCATGGCGATCATGCAGCCAATCTGGAAATCCGGGTTGATCTGATGGCCGAGTTTGACCACTTTGGCGCTGGCCACGAACTGGTGATGCAGCACCTGATACAGGGTTTCTTCGGGGTTTTCCTGTTCGGTGAATACCACACCGGAGCAGCAATAACCGAACAGCGGATATTTCCAGTTGCGCTGGTTATTGATCTCGTTGAAGGTCATCCAGTATTTCACTTTGCCTTTGTAACGCTCCATCACGACCTGGCTGAAACGCACAAAGAAATCCACCACCTGACGGTTTTTCCAGCCGCCGTATTCCTTCACCAGATGCCATGGCATTTCGAAGTGAGAAAGGGTGATCACCGGCTCAATATTATGTTTGAGCAGCTCATCAAACATGTCGTCGTAGAATTGCAGACCCGCTTCGTTTGGCTGTAATTCGTCACCGTTCGGGAAGATGCGCGTCCAGGCAATCGAAGTACGGAAACATTTGAAGCCCATTTCGGCAAACAGCGCGATGTCTTCTTTGTAGTGCGAATAAAAATCGACAGCTTCGTGGTTAGGGTAGCTGTAACCCTCCAGCACGCCGTCTGTCATCACGCGATCGACGCCGTGTGCGCCGCCGGAAAGCACGTCGCAAATGCTCACGCCTTTGCCGCCTTTGTTCCAACCGCCTTCAACCTGATGTGCTGCAACTGCGCCGCCCCATAAGAAATCTTTCGGTAACTGTTGACTCATTTTCGTTCTCCCTTGAGGCGGGCTGTAGCAGCCCGCGTGGTAAATGTAATATCCGGTTTAATTCATTTCTGCCTGTGCGGCGCGCTGACTTTCAGCCTGGATCTTTTTCGTGGCCGCGACATCGGGCTCATCTTTGAAACCGACCAGCCAGGTAAACAGGGCACCGAGCACAAAGGCGACGGTAATCGAGAGCAGAAAACCGAGGAACTGCGGCATGTGGCCTTCTTTGAAGAATACCGGCAATACCGCAATGCCCGGCAAGCAATAGCTCCATGAAACAGCGTTGAAAGAACCGGCAATCGCACCGCCGATACCACCCGCCACGCAGCTGCAGAGGAAAGGTTTTTTCAGGCGCAGGGCCACACCGTAAATCGCAGGTTCGGTAATCCCAAACAGGCCGGTAACGCCCGCGGAGAGGGAAATCCCTTTCATTTCACGGCTGCGGGTTTTCAGATATACGCCAAACATACTGCCGGTCATTGCAAAGACGGCGGATGCCTGCAGGCCGGTAAAGGTGTCATAACCCAGCGTTGCGTAGTTGCCGACAGTAACTGGCGTAATGCCCCAGTGAACGCCGAGTGTGACCAGCGGTTGCCAGAAAGCACCGACAACGAAACCGGCAATGGTCGGGCTGAGGTGATAGAGATAGTTGTAAACGCCGCCAATCGCGCCGCCGATCAGGTTGCCGATCGGGCCGAATACCAGAAGCGTCATCGGTACCATAATGGCGATACAAAACATCGGGGTGAACAGGTTGCGGATGACGACTGGCAGCACTTTATTGAAGAAGCGTTCGACGTAAGACATCGCCCAAACCATCAGGATGATCGGAATAACTGACGCGGTATAGCTGAGATATTTCACCGGTATCCCGAGGAAATCGAGCGTTGGCGAAGCCAGCGGAATGCCGACAATGTTAGTCAGGATGCTGGCGATTTCCGGATTGTTCACGGCTTCACGCATCAGTTGCTGCATGGCCGGGTCGGCGGAGTTGATCGAGGTGATTTTGAACGCGGTCAGCATGTTCATATAATCAGGGCTGATCAGCGCACAGGCCGTAATGACGGCGGTAAACGGATGGACGTTGAATTTTTTTGCCGCCGTAAACGCGATCATGACCGGCAGGAAGGTAAACGCCGTCCAGGAAACGAAATTGAGAATACGGTAGGTGCCGCTGCCTGAGTCCATAATCCCGACGGCTGCGAGGAAAGAAATGATCCCCTGTAAAATACCGCAGGCGGCGAGCTGATAAAGGAATGGCGTGAAGATACTGGAAATGACATCCATCACACGGCTGACGATGCCGACGTTCGGCGCAGAGACCGGCGCGTTTTCGTCGACGTGGATCAGTTTCAGAACCTGTTTATAAGCGTCGCTGACGTGGTTACCAATCACCACTTGCATCTGGCCGCCGGCCTCAATCACCGTGATCACGCCCTTGACGCGTTTTAATTCTTCTTTATCGACGGCTTTATTATCTTTCAGAACAAAACGTAAACGGGTGGCGCAATGTGTGATGCTAATCACATTATTATCACCGCCAATATATTTAACAATTTCCTGAGCTGTCTGAGCGTAATCAATGGCCATTATTTATTATTCTCCTGCGGGTAAACAGAGGTGAGCTTTTTTGTTTTTTTACTCGTTGGCAGGAGTGTAGCAAAAGAAAGGGTATTGTCACGATATAACAAAAAACAACTCAGGTGATTTGTTACACCTTAAAAACACCCTGTTTTTTCATTGCGCTGAGTCACGTTTTATTAAAGGTAATTTCTTTCCAATCGTTTCGATAATATAAAGTACGGGGATCTGCGTTGTAATATTGTACTGGCCTTCTAATACAATTTGCGGCATGTGGTAGGAGATGTTGAGGTCTGCCATACGCGCCAGCGTTGAGCTTTCGCTGTTCGTCAGGCTAATGATCTGGCAGTTGTGCTGGCTGAACTGTGTAGCGAACCGTAATACTTCCTCCGTCTCCCCTGAGACAGAAAGAATAATAGCGATGGCATCTTTATACATATCGCTGTTAATCGGAAAATAAGGATCGTCAATAAAGGTACTGAATTTCCCGACGTTAGAGAAAAAACGTGCGCTGTATTTCCCTAATGAACCTGATGTTCCTACGCCGACAAATATAATTCGCTGCGCGTCGGAAATTCTTTTGGCCGCCTGATCTAATAATTCATCAAATTCGCTGTTATTAATACTTTTGAAATAGCTGATTATTTCACTGATGCCAAAGGAGACCGGCGGTTTTTCTTCATGTTCTAAAAACAATTTAAAACGGATACGAAACTCAGAATATCCTTCACAATCCATTTTTTTGCAAAAACGCAGAACCGTGGTGGTGGATACCCCGGCGGCATCTGCCAGCTCACGGATAGTCATGTACATCACTTTATCGCCATTTTTGACGATGTAGTTATAGACCGTCAGTTCCAGTTCGTTTAACGCTGAAATGGCTTTATGTGTGAACATGAGATGCCTGTTTTTTTATGGATTGCGAAAAGGATATCAGAGGTATTTTAACATCGTCACTTCACAATCGACATGCCCCGTATTGCCCAGTGAGCCATTAATATATTGAAAACCCAGACGCTCATACAGCGCGATCGCCTGCGTCAGGCTGGCGGTTGTTTCCAGGTAGCAGCGCGCGAATCCGTTCTGGCGGGCATGTTCCATTGCCTGTAACGCCAGTCGTTTCGCCAGACCCTGGCCGCGCAGCGAAGGCAGGAAATACATTTTTTGCAGTTCGCACAAATCATCTTCGCCGCCAGAAAGCGGTGCAACACCGCCGCCGCCGGCGACTTTACCGTCGACTTCCACCACCCAGTAAGCGCAACGTGGCTGACTGTAGCTTTCATACAGATGATCCAAATTCGGGTCTGCTACGGTATAGCCTTTATCGGCAGTCAGGCCAAATTCAGCAGATACATGGCGGATCACGTTTGCGATAGCCGCGTTATCTTCAGGGCGAATCGGGCGCACCAGCACGCTGACAGGAAGGGAGGTCGTCATATTGCTCACTCAGTTTCAAATAATAAGATAAATAAACAGACCGTTTTAATACCATCTAAGGGCAGATGGGTGCAACGTTACCGGCTGTTATCGCAGAATAAAAAAGGCCGCTTTCGCGGCCTTTGTCATCTCATGTATTTACCCGGATAACCGGCACCAAAATTACAGAGCAGCGATTGTTGCTTTCTGTTCTGCAATCTTGATTTTGGCTTCACCGCAGGCTGCCAGACGTTCGCGCTCTTTTGCGACTACGGCTTCCGGCGCACGCGCCACAAAACCTTCGTTAGACAGTTTGCCTTCGATAGACGCAATCTCGCCATCCAGCTTCGCCATCTCTTTGTCCAGACGCGCCAGCTCGGCATCTTTGTCGATCAGACCGGCCATTGGGATCAGCAACTCAGCGCCTTCAACCAGTTTGGTGACAGACACAGGGCCTTTGTCACCTGCAGGCAGAATGGTAATGGATTCCAGACGCGCCAGAGACTTAATGAAGCTCAGGTTCTGTTCAACACGACGCTGTGCATCGGCACTCGCGCCGCGCAGCAGCAGTTCCAGCGGCTTGGCCGGAGACAGATTCATCTCGGCACGCACGTTACGGATAGCGATGATCGCCTGCTTGATCCACTCAAGATCGGCCAGCGCCAGTTCGTCTGCTTTCGCCGCGTCAAATTCCGGGAAAGGCTGCAGCATGATGGTTTCTGCAGTGATGCCTTTCAGCGTTTTCACGCGCTGCCAGATGGTTTCTGTGATGAAAGGAATGATCGGATGCGCAAGACGCAGCAGACCTTCCAGCACTTCAACCAGCGTATGACGGGTGCCGCGTAGTTGTGCTTCGCTGCCACCGTTCATGACCGGTTTAGTCAGCTCCAGATACCAGTCGCAGAACTGGTTCCAGGTGAATTCATACAGAATGCTGGCAGCCAGATCGAAGCGGTAGTTATCCATCGCTTCACGGTAAGATTTCACCGTGCGGTTATATTCCGCGAGGATCCAGCGGTCAGCCAGTGACAGCTCAAGTTCGCCACCATTCAGACCACAATCCTGATCTTCGGTGTTCATCAGTACGAAGCGGCTGGCGTTCCACAGTTTGTTACAGAAGTTGCGGTAACCTTCAAGACGCTTCATGTCCCAGTTGATGTCACGGCCGGTAGAAGCCAGTGCCGCCAGCGTGAACCGCAGGGCATCGGTGCCGTGCGGTTCGATGCCGTTAGGGAATTGCTTCTCGGTGCGCTTGCGGATTTTTTCCGCCAGCTGCGGCTGCATCATGTTGCCGGTACGTTTTTCCAGCAGATCTTCCAGCGAAATACCGTCAATCATATCCAGCGGATCGATAACGTTACCTTTGGACTTGGACATTTTCTGCCCTTCGTCGTCGCGGATAAGACCGGTCATGTAAACGGTGTTAAACGGAACCTGTGGCTTGCCATTCTCGTCTTTCACGAAATGCATGGTCATCATGATCATGCGCGCAATCCAGAAGAAGATGATGTCGAAGCCGCTCACAACCACGCTTGAAGGGTGGAAAGCTTTGAGATCAGGCGTCTGTTCTGGCCAGCCCAGTGTGGAGAATGTCCACAGGCCGGAAGAGAACCAGGTGTCGAGCACGTCTTCGTCCTGAGTCAGCACAACGTCTGCGTCCAGATTGTTTTCGCTGCGGACTTCCGCTTCGTCACGGCCAACGAATACGTTGCCTTCGGCGTCATACCACGCAGGAATACGGTGTCCCCACCACAGCTGACGGGAAATACACCAGTCCTGAATGTCACGCATCCAGCTGAAATACATATTTTCGTACTGTTTAGGTACGAACTGGATTTCACCTTGCTCAACGGCCTCCACCGCGACTTTCGCCAGTGGCGCAGTGCGGACGTACCACTGGTCAGTCAGCATGGGTTCGATAACCACGCCGCCACGGTCACCGTAAGGTACGGTCAGGTCGTGAGGTTTGATTTCTTCGAGCAGACCGGCTTCGTCAAATGCAGCGACGACCGCTTTACGCGCGGCAAAGCGCTCCAGGCCACGGAACTGTTCAGGGATATCGTTAGCACAGGCATCGCTTTCTTCGCCGTTAGTGTCGAACACTTCAGCAGTCTGGCGGATATCGCCATCGAAAGTCAGAATGTTGATCATCGGCAGACCGTGACGTTTACCGACTTCATAGTCATTAAAGTCATGCGCAGGCGTGATCTTCACACAACCGGTGCCCTTTTCCATGTCGGCATGTTCGTCGCCCACGATGGGAATACGGCGGCCTACCAGCGGCAAAATGATTTCTTTGCCGATGAGATCTTTATAACGCGGATCTTCCGGGTTAACGGCCACGCCGGTATCACCGAGGACGGTTTCCGGACGGGTGGTCGCGACAACCAGATAATCTTTGCCTTCAGCGGTTTTCGCGCCGTCAGCCAGCGGATAGCGCAGGTGCCACATGGAACCTTTGGATTCGCGGTTTTCAACTTCGAGGTCGGAAATCGCGGTGCGCAGTTTTGGATCCCAGTTCACCAGGCGTTTGCCACGGTAAATCAGATCTTCTTTATACAGGCGTACGAACACTTCGCGCACGGCGTTGGACAGACCTTCATCCATGGTGAAGCGCTCACGCTCCCAATCCACGGAATCGCCGAGACGGCGCATCTGACGGGTAATGGTGCCGCCAGATTCTGCTTTCCAGTCCCAGATTTTGTCGATAAATGCTTCACGGCCGTAGTCGTGACGGGTTTTGCCTTCTTCGGCTGCGATTTTACGCTCAACCACCATCTGCGTTGCGATGCCCGCATGGTCGGTGCCCGCCTGCCACAGAGTATTTTTACCCTGCATGCGCTGATAGCGGATCATGGCGTCCATGATGGTTTGCTGGAAAGCATGACCCATGTGCAAGCTGCCGGTAACGTTCGGCGGCGGGATCATGATGGCAAAGCTTTCTTTACTGGTATCACCATGTGGCTTGAAATAGCCCTGTTGTTCCCAGTGCTCGTAAAGCGGCTGCTCGATGTCTTGCGGGTTATATGTCTTATCCATTTCGCTTCGTATTTTCGTCGGTCGATGTGGTGACTGAGGGCGGCGTGGCCGTCGTCAAAGAGAAACCCACGCTGCGATAGGCTTTGTAGCGTTCGCGCGCAAGCTGTTTAAGGGAATCTTCGTAAGGAACGAAGTCTACCACTTCATGGAAAGCAGTAGCAAAATCTGCAAATTCAGGCAGGAGGCTTATCAGCAGGTCGCGTGGCGCATTGCCGCGCTTACCCGGCCAGCAAAGCTCCACCGGTGCACCAAATCTCGGGCCTTCACCCGCCAGATTGTGTGGCACAAAATGGTTTGGATCGCGCTTCCACAGCGCTTCATCCAGACGCTCGGCCTGTTTTTGATCCTCACAGGCCAGCAGAACACGTTTGCCCATCCGGTAACGTTCGGCGGCGACCTGACAGGCCAGCGCTTCGTGTGAGCTGAGCTCGCCACTTGCATCCGGCGCATCGAGAAGAAAGAAGGTTGCCTGTTTCATGATGAGTTCACTGTGCTGCTGAGAAAAAACAGGGGCGCAACTGGGTGCGCCCGCCTGTGAAGGGTCTGAGGATATTTCCAGACCCTGACTGGAGAATTATACCTTATTTAGCGAATGAATCATTCATCGCCATCAAGGCCAGCGCGGTTCAGCAGGAACTGCGCCAGAAGTGCGACCGGACGACCGGTTGCGCCTTTGTTTTTACCTGAACGCCATGCGGTACCGGCGATGTCCAGATGCGCCCAGCTGTATTTACGGGTGAAGCGCGACAGGAAGCAACCCGCGGTGATTGCACCACCCGGACGGCCACCGATGTTCGCCATATCAGCAAAATTGGAATCCAGCTGTTCCTGATATTCATCCGCCAGCGGCAGACGCCACGCGCGGTCACCGGCCTGTTCGGACGCGCCGATCAGTTCGTGTGCTAGCGGATTGTGGTTCGACAGCAGACCGGTGATGTGATGGCCAAGGGCAATCACACAGGCACCGGTCAGCGTGGCGACGTCAATCACCAGCTCAGGATCAAAGCGTTCAACGTAAGTCAGTGCATCGCACAGCACCAGACGGCCTTCGGCGTCGGTATTGAGCACTTCAACGGTCTGGCCGGACATGGTCGTCAGAATATCGCCCGGACGGAACGCCTGACCGCCTGGCATGTTTTCACAGCCTGCGAGCACGCCAATCACGTTGAGCGGCAGATTCAGTTCAGCCACCACACGCATCGCGCCGTAAACCGCTGCGGCACCGCACATGTCGTACTTCATTTCATCCATATCAGCCGCTGGCTTAATGGAAATACCGCCGGAATCGAAGGTCAGACCTTTACCGACGAGCACGATAGGCTTAGCGTCAGGATTAGGATTTCCTTTATATTCCATCACCGACATCAGTGATTCGTTTTTCGAACCCTGACCTACCGCCAGATACGCATTCATCCCCAGCTCTTTCATCTGCTGTTCGCCGATTACGCGAGTGGTGATGTTGGTGCTGAACGCATCTGCCAGCTGACGGGCCTGCGACGCCAGATACGCGGCGTTACAGATGTTCGGTGGCATATTGCCGAGATCTTTTGCCGCTTTGATACCGGCAGAAACCGCCAGACCATGGGAAATTGCGCGCTCACCGCTGGTCAGTTCACGGCGGGTCGGCACGTTGAAAACCATTTTACGCAGCGGACGGCGAGGTTCGGTTTTATTGCTTTTAAGCTGATCGAAGGTGTAAAGCGATTCTTTGGAGGTCTCGACCGCTTGACGCACTTTCCAGTAAGTATTACGCCCTTTGACGTGCAGCTCGGTGAGGAAGCAAACGGCCTCCATAGAACCGGTGTCGTTCAGGGTGTTGATCGTTTTCTGGATCACCTGTTTGTACTGGCGCTCATCCAGCTCACGCTCTTTGCCGCAACCAATCAGCAAGATACGTTCGGAAAGGATATTCGGTACATGATGCAGTAACAGGGTCTGGCCCACTTTGCCTTCAAGTTCGCCACGGCGGAGCAGGGCGCTGATGTAGCCATCACTGATTTTATCGAGCTGTTCGGCAATCGGTGACAGGCGGCGAGGTTCGAAAACGCCGACTACAATACAGGCACTGCGTTGTTTTTCCGGGCTACCGCTTTTTACGCTGAACTCCATGCACTCTCCTGAATCTTAAAGACAAGGGCGGGAGGTACGGCTAGAATGAGTCGCCGGAGACACTCTCCCGTCATTGTGTTAACGACCTGTGTTAACCTTAAACGGCGTTAGTTTTTATTTTGGCGGCTATAAGCAAGTTCCTATAGGACACCCCAAATCTCGGTGTTGTAATACTATTTTAGCTGCGAAGGTTGCCATATGATGAGAATAAATGACGGATTAGCGATGAAACTAGCGATTTTCCTTCAAAAAGACAAGTTTTCACAGGCGTATTAAGCGTGATCATCATTAGATATCTGGTTAGGGAAACCTTCAAGAGCCAATTTGCCATTCTGTTCATTTTACTTCTTATCTTCTTCTGTCAGAAGCTGGTCAGAGTGCTTGGAGCAGCGGTCGATGGCGATATCCCAACAAATTTAGTTCTGTCACTTCTGGGGTTAGGTATTCCGGAAATGGCGCAGCTTATTCTTCCACTCAGCCTGTTCCTTGGTCTGCTGATGACGTTCGGCCGGTTATATACCGATAGCGAAATTACCGTCATGCATGCGTGTGGCCTTGGAAAACGCTCACTGGTTATCGCGGCGCTGGTTTTGGCGCTGTTTACGTCATTTTTCGCCGGGATTAATGCCATCTGGCTGAGTCCCTGGTCGTCAAAACATCAGGACGCGGTTCTGGCGGAAGCGAAAGCTAACCCGAGCATGGCGGCGATGGTTGAAGGCCAGTTCCAGCAGGCGCAGAACGGCAATGCGGTTCTGTTTGTCGGCAGTGTAAAAGGGAAAGAATTCCATAACGTTTTCCTCGCGCAGTTACGCCCGAACGGCAACCAGCGACCTTCCGTCGTGGTGGCAGATAAAGGGCACATGTTGCAGCGTGCTGACGGTTCACAACAGGTGATGCTGGATAAAGGCACGCGTTACGAAGGCACCGCATTGTTGCGTGATTTCCGTGTTACGGACTTCACCGATTATCTGGCGGTTATCGGCCATCAGACCGTGCAGCTTGACCCGAATCAGTCTGATCAGATGACCATGACGCAGCTCTGGAATTCCAATGAACCGGAAGCCAGTGCAGAGCTGAACTGGCGTTTAACGCTGATCGTTTCCGTGTTTATTATGGCGTTGCTGGTGGTTCCTCTCAGCGTGGTCAACCCGCGTCAGGGCCGCGTTCTGAGTATGCTGCCGGCTATCCTGCTCTATCTGATTTTCTTCCTGCTGCAAACCTCCCTGCGGTCTAACGGCGCGAAGGGCAAGCTGGATCCGTTCCTCTGGATGTGGGGAACGAACCTGCTTTACCTGGCACTGGCACTGGTGCTTAATGCGTGGGATACCTTGCCGGTTCGCAAGATCCGGGCGCGTCTGAGAGGAGTTGCCTGATGTTTGGCGTATTAGACCGTTACATTGGTCGCACTATCTTCAACACCATCATGATGACGTTGTTCATGCTGGTGTCACTCTCCGGCATCATCAAGTTTGTCGATCAGCTGCGTAAAGTCGGGCAGGGAGGCTATTCCGCCGCCGGTGCCGGGTTGTACACCTTGCTTAGCGTGCCAAAAGATATCGAGATTTTCTTCCCGATGGCGGCGTTACTGGGTGCATTGCTTGGCTTAGGTACGCTGGCAACACGCAGCGAACTGGTGGTTATGCAGGCTTCCGGTTTCACCCGTATGCAGATAGCCGCTTCCGTGATGAAAACGGCGATCCCTCTGGTGCTTCTGACCATGGCGATTGGTGAATGGGTGGCGCCGCAGGGCGAACAAATGGCCCGTAATTACCGTGCGCAGGCGATGTACGGCGGTTCGTTGCTTTCCACTCAGAACGGTTTATGGGCGAAAGACGGTCACGACTTTATCTACATTGAGCGTGTGGCTGGTGAAAAAGAGCTGACAGGCGTCAACATCTATCACTTCAACGATCAGAACAAATTGCAGTCCGTCCGTTATGCCTCTTCGGCAACCTTTGACGGCGGTGAGTGGAAACTCTCTCAGGTGGATGAGTCTGACCTGACAGATAACCTGCAAATCACCGGTTCTCAGACGCTGACCGGCGTGTGGAAAACGAACCTGACGCCGGACAAACTGGGCGTTGTTGCGCTGGATCCTGACGCATTGTCGATCAGCGGTCTGCACAACTATGTGAAATATCTCAAGCAGAGCGGGCAGGAAGCTAAACGTTATCAGCTGAACATGTGGAGTAAAATCTTCTCGCCACTGTCTGTCGCGGTGATGATGCTGATGGCGCTCTCGTTCATCTTCGGACCTCTGCGCAGTGTGCCGATGGGCGTGCGTGTGGTTACCGGTATTTGCTTCGGTTTCCTGTTCTACGTACTTGACCAGATCTTCGGCCCGTTAAGCCTGGTTTATAACATTCCGCCGATCCTTGGCGCACTGTTACCAAGCGGTCTGTTCTTCGTCATCAGTATGTTTTTGCTGCTGAAAAAAAGATAAACTTGCCCGTGCGGATAAACAAAAAGCAGGCCTTTCATGAGCCTGCTTTTTTTACGTCTGAAGATTGTGAGCCGGGCGTTAAATCTCGTTATTACGCACCAGATCCGCCACCAGATCGTTCACACCATCACTCATATTCTTAAACTTGGTCAGTTCACTGCGGGTGACCACCACGAACACGCCGACACCGCGTTGGGGTACCATTGCAACATACGTGATAAAGCCGCCACCGCCGCCGGTTTTCTGAATGATGCGCGGCAGCAACGGCGTCGGAGCCATCGTTACCCAGCCCATTCCCAGTGAATCCGCCATGCCCGGGACATCCATCCCTTTCAGCGAGACCAGATCGGTACGCTTGTAATACATCTTTTGCGCCATTTCAGCCGTGGTGGTGCGCTGCCCGAGGAACTGACGCATCCAGCGGCCCATATCGGCTGGCGTGGAATAAATCCCACCGCTGCCCGCGGCTGCAATGGTGTTAATGCAAGGACTTGGACGCAGACCTTCCATCAGGCGCGAACACTGGCTGGCGTTTGGCGTCAGCGTTGTATCGATCATGCCCAGTGGCTGAGTAATCTGATCACGCAGCAACTGTGTGTAAGGCTGATTAGCCGCTTTCGATAACGCATCAGAAAGCAGGTCAAACGCCAGATTGGAGTAAGACGCGCGGGCACCCGGCGGCACAGTGAGTTTCGCGACACTCAGCCAGGTCCAGCGATCGCTTTTCGTCGGCCAGGTGAACACGGCACGATGCGCGACACCGCCGGGCTGCTCGCGTGGCAGTCCGCTGGTGTGCGTGGCCAGATTCAGCAGCGTAATCGGATTAGTGCCGCTGTAAGAGGGCACGCGGGCACCGGCCGGAGCGTATTTACGTAGCGGATCGTTAATGCTGACTTTGCCTTGCTGCGCCATTTTCACCAGCACTTCGCTGGTAATAAGCTTGGTCAGCGAAGCAATGCGCACCACGGAGTCTTCACGCGGACGGATATCGGAACCCGGTTTAGTTTCCCCAAAACTGCGGAAAACTTGCTGATTATTATCAACGACTACCAGCGCCATTCCCATTGCGCCGCTACCGTAAAAGATGTGTTCTGCATGGTCATCCACGACCTGCGACGCCAGACGCGCATTGGCCTGCGCGTGGCTCCATAAAGGCGTACTGGCGAGGGCCAGCGCGAGGAGCGAAAGTGAGAGTTTTTTCAACAAGCTGGTATCCATCAACAGGGCATAATCTATTCGTGATTTGTATACTAATGCGAAGTTTGATAAACGGCATCGGAAAAACGAAGACAAATCGAAGTTTTTTGTCAGCAAAACCCCTCCGGATTGCGGTTCGTGTCTGTTTTTTCAACACTTAAACCGTACAACACGGGATAACTATTGCGTGACCGGCTGGGCTGGGTATAATGCCCACGTTTTCCGCATACTACTTTCAGTGCCGAAGTGGCGAAATCGGTAGACGCAGTTGATTCAAAATCAACCATCGAAAGATGTGCCGGTTCGATTCCGGCCTTCGGCACCATTAGTATGTAAATAGACCTCAACTGAGGTCTTTTTTTATGCCTAAAATCCAGTCCCCGCAAGGCTTTGCCCCGCTTTTCAGTCAACCGACGTCAATCTGAGTTACCCCACATCAACATGCTTGTGAGTATACTAATGAGTATATCTGCCGATTCGATATTGCTTGTATACTCACGATAGACCTATGGAAGGATGACCATTATGGCCCTGACAGATACTAAAGTGCGTTCTGCAAAATCTGAGGAAAATGAGTATTCGCTCGTTGACGGCGACGGTATGTTCTTACTTGTAAAACCTAACGGCTCAAAGTATTGGAGATTTCGATTCCGGTTCGGCGGTAAACAACATTTGATGGCATTTGGTGTTTATCCTGAAACGTCACTGGCTGACGCCAGACAAAAAAGAGAAGCAGCCAGAAAGCTGGTTGCTGCAGGTATTGATCCCCGCGAACAAAAACGTGCAGTAAAAGAAGAGTTGGCTAAAGAAGTCTTCACCTTCGAAGTGGTTGCCAGAGAATGGCATGCAACTAATAAGAAGTGGTCAAAAGATCATAGCTCTCGTGTTTTGAAAACACTGGAAGACTTTCTTTTCCCGGCCATTGGCAAACACAATATCACCGAACTTAAAACTCGCGATTTACTGGCACCTATCAAAGCGGTAGAGAAGTCAGGTCGTCTTGAAGTGGCTTCGCGTCTTCAGCAGCGCACGACTGCAATAATGCGCTACGCCGTACAAAGTGGTTTGACCGACTACAATCCCGCGCAGGAAATGGCTGGTGCCGTCGCTACAGCAAAACGGCAACATCGCCCCGCCCTAGAACTTAGCCGTACTCCTGAACTCCTACACCGTATCGATACCTACACCGGCAGGCCGCTCACTCGTTTAGCTATAGAAATAACGTTGCTTACCTTTATCCGTTCCAGCGAACTGCGTTTCGCCCGCTGGTCAGAGATCGACTTTGAGACATCAATGTGGACTATACCGGCAGACCGTGAACCGCTGGAAGGCGTTAAGCACTCTCACCGTGGGTCAAAGATGCGTACTCCGCATCTGGTACCTTTATCTCGGCAGGCACTTGCAGTCCTTGAGAAAATAAAACGTCTAAATGGTAATCGTGATTTAATTTTCGTTGGCGATCACGATCCCCGTAAACCGATGAGCGAAAACACAGTGAACAATGCACTGCGGGTGATGGGTTATGACACTAAGGTGGAAGTCTGTGGTCACGGATTTAGAACTATGGCATGTAGCTCGTTGATCGAGTCAGGGATGTGGTCTAAAGATGCGGTAGAGCGGCAGATGAGCCACCAAGAGCGTAACTCTGTGCGTGCGTCTTACATTCATAAGGCAGAGCACTTGGATGAACGCAGGCTAATGCTGCAGTGGTGGGCTGATTATCTTGATGCGAACAGGGGGAAGGGGATTAGCCCTTTTGATTTTGGAAAAGGTAATAGTTAATTAGGATCAATAGTGCCATTTTTTCCTATGGTTTTATTGAAAAGTCTCACATAAGCATTTTTCTTTACACTGGCTTTTTAAGCCAGTGTAAAGTGCTTTGGATTATTTTTTATGGCTGCGAGCTCTTCTGAGGGTTTCATGACTAGTTCTACCTTTACTCAAACGGCTGCCTTTATCTGGTCTGTCGCTGATTTGCTTCGCGGTGATTTTAAGCAATCCCAGTATGGGCGTGTGATCCTGCCTTTTACGCTGTTACGTCGCCTGGAATGTGTGCTAGCGCCTACTAAAGATGCGGTGGTTGCAGAAGTAGAAAAGCTGAAAGCCAGCCCTTTGCCGGAAGAAGGGCGAGAGAAGTTTCTGTTATCTGCCACCAAGGGGTTGTCGTTCTTTAATACCTCGCCGATAGATCTAGGCAAAATAGGACAGAATGACATCAAGGCGAACCTTGAGAATTACGTTCAGTGTTTCTCGAAGGATGCGCGTGAAATCTTTGAGTATTTCAAATTCAGCGAGTTTGTTGGCCTGTTGGATGATGCCAATCTACTGTTCAAAATCGTTAAGAAATTCGCCACTATCGATCTGAGCCCTGATGCCATTTCTAACCATGAAATGGGGCTGGTGTTTGAAGAGCTGATCCGTCGTTTTGCGGAGAGTTCAAACGAGACGGCTGGAGAGCACTTTACTCCACGCGATATCGTGCGCTTAACCACTTCGCTGGTGTTTATGGAAGATAATGAGGCGTTGTCGAAAGGCGGTATTATTCGCACCATTTACGACCCGACAGCGGGCACCGGCGGTTTCCTCTCGTCTGGG